>JAAUUG010000223.1 GCA_012031195.1 Oscillatoriales cyanobacterium SM2_1_8 | reverse complement strand
GTCGCACCACATGCTCGTTGGTCAACACCAACCCCTCCGGTGCAATCACCGTGCCGGAACCGCTGCTGCTGCCCTGACTCACCGTCACCACCGCCGGCAGGGCCGCCCGATATACCTTGACGGTGGTCTGTTCTTCGAGGGGCGAAGCCAAAATCCGCCCCGGAACCATGGCGCTCGGCACCAAAGCGGCCGCCGCGATCGCCCCCCAAATCCAAGATTTTGCCTGCATGGCCTTGTCCCGTGCGTTGCCCATTTTGACCGCCCCGCTCCGCTAAGGGTTCCCACCCCCATGCCGTTATACTAAAGGCAGAGCATTTCGGCACGGTTGGGAAAAACCCATGCGCAAGCGGTTTCTGCAAGAGTACCCCAAGGCCACAACCCCCAAGCTTCCTGGAGCCGGTTTTTTGAGGACAGGTTTTTTTAGGATAGGCTTTTCTGGTTTCCTTTTAACGCTGACCATGGGCGTACCGCTGGGAACCGTGGCGACCGTCTCGGAAGGGCTTGGCGGGACGGCGATCGCCCAACCCCGTTCGGCCCCACCGGCAATTCCCCCGAAAAACAAGCTCCAAAATGCTGCGGCCAACGGGTTGCCCCCTTCCCTGATCGAGGCGATCGCTGCTTTGGATGGGGCGGCTTCCCGGCAAGACTTGACGGCCACCTTGGTTTTTTACGCTCCCAATTTTCGCCATGGGGACGGTCTGGCCCTCAAAGATGTTGAGCGCGGTTTGCAAGAGCTGTGGCAACGATTTGGCAATCTTGCCTACCGCACCGAGATCGACAGTTGGGAACGGGACGGCGAAACCTATCGGGTGCGCACCGTACCGAACTGAATGGCACCCAAACCAACCATCCCAAAGCCGGGGTATTGACGTTGACCGGCACCGTGATCTCGGAGCAGATCTACCGCACGGCGAACCCTTGGCAGATGGTGTCCCAACAGGTGCTGGCTGAACAAACCCGTTTGACCGCGGGCGAGCAGCCCCCGGAGGTGGATTGGCGAGCGCCCCAGGTGATTGGCGTGGGGCGAGATTTTGCCCTCGAAGCCATCGTCAAAGAACCCCTCAACACCGATTTGCTGCTGGGGGCGGCGTTGGACGAACCCATCACCAGCCAAAGCTTCAACCGCGATCGCCCGGTCGATTTGCAACCCCTGCGGGCCGGCGGGGTGTACCGGATTGGTCGGGCTCCCTTCCGCGTGGGCGATCGCTGGGTGTCGGCCGTAATTATCCGGGAAACCGGCATGGTGGTGATGGGGCAACGGGTTCGGGTCACCGATCGCGGTGCCGGCGACCAATACCAGTCCCTGCCCGATTTGGGCCCTGTCCGCAGCCGTGTTGTCCCCCCCCGTCCGGCCCAACCCAATTCCTAGGGTTCCGGCCGAACATTTTGCGAAAATTGTAAAAATACCAAAGGTTTGCGCTCCATGACGCTGCAGGTCGGCGATCTCGCCCCCGATTTTACGCTTTTGGATGCCGACGGCACCGCGGTGACCCTGTCGGCGTGGCGGGGGCAGCCGGTGGTTCTGTATTTTTATCCCCGCGACAACACCCCCGGCTGTACCAAAGAGGCCTGCGGCTTTCGCGATCTTTACCCCCAATTTCAGGCGGCGGGCATTCAGGTGTTGGGCATCAGCGCCGACGATGCCAAGGCCCACGGCAAGTTTCGCGATAAATTTCAGTTGCCGTTTCCGTTGCTGTGCGATCCCGAAGCCCAAGTAGCCCGCCTTTATGGGAGTTACGGCAAAAAGAAGTTTATGGGCAAGGAATACGAAGGGGTCATGCGCCATACGTTTGTGGTGGATGGTGCCGGCCGGCTGCAGAAAATTTACCGCACCGTCAAACCGGAACCCCACCCCGCCCAAGTGTGGGCCGACCTGCTGGGACACCATGGCTAAGCTCCCTTGGCAAGTTGGCGATCGCCGATTGGTGTGGGGGCAACGCACCTACTTGATGGCGGTGTTGAACGTAACCCCCGACAGTTTTAGCGATGGGGGACGATTTGACAGCGTCGAGCGGGCCTTGGCCAAGGTGGAGGCGATCGCCACGGCCACCGATATTTTGGACATTGGCGGCGAATCCACCCGCCCCGGTTCCACCCCGGTCACCGCCACCGAAGAATTGGCGCGGGTGATCCCGGTAATTCGAGCAGTGCGGGCCCGCCATCCCCATTTGCCGATTTCGATCGACACCACCAAAGCTGTGGTGGCCGAAGCGGCCCTGGCGGCGGGGGCCAACATCCTCAACGACGTTTCGGCCGGTCGCGACGATCCCAAAATGTTGCCGTTGGCGGCCCAAACCCAGGTTCCCATGGTGTTGATGCACCGGCAGGGGCTCCCCCCAACCATGCAGCAAGATCCCCAGTACCGCGATGTGGTGACCGAAGTGCGGCAATTTTTGACCGATGCCCAAACCATGGCGGCGGCCCTCGGCATTGCCCAAGTGGCGATCGATCCGGGCATTGGTTTCGGCAAAACCCTCGAACACAACCTGGCCCTGTTGCGCCATCTGTCCGCGCTGCAAACCTTGAATGCGCCGGTGTTGGTGGGGGTCTCCCGCAAAAGCTTCTTGGGTAATTTGTGCGATCGCCCCCATCCCGCCGATCGGGTGTGGGGCACGGCGGCCGCTTGCACGGCGGCGATCGCGGGGGGCGCCGACATCCTGCGGGTGCACGACGTGTGGGAAATGCGGGACGTGTGCCGGGTTGCCGATGCCCTGTACCGCCCCTGACCGGTCGCCCTCACCCTAGGGCTAATAAACACCTCTTGTTCCCCTTCGCCCCAGTTCCTGAGCCTCCCGAAGGAGGGAGAAAGAGTTAGGGGATGAGGGAGCTGATAGTCAATTTAGTTAAGAATGGAACAACCACGATTGTTTTGATTGCCTTTATAGTCATTTTAATTAAAAATGACACGTTTTTTTCTTGCCCAACGAAAGTCTAAGAGAACCAATACGGGGGCTTCGCCCCTGCGACCGGTTCTGCTTTGTCTCACCGCTATGCAAAACAGCTATACACTGAGAAACAAGGTTCGCTGGGCGCAATGATTCCACAGCGTTTGGTTCTGAAGGATTTTCTGAGTTATCAAGCCCTGGATTTGGATTTGATGGGGCTACGGGCGGCCTGCATTTGGGGGGCCAACGGGGCCGGCAAATCTTCGTTGTTGGAAGCGATGGTTTGGGGTTTGTGGGGAAAAAGCCGGGCCGGCAGCGAAGACGATTTGATTCGCACCGGCGCCCTCGAAGCCCAAGTCCGGTTTCAGTTTGGGGTGGGGGAGGTCACCTACCGGGTGTGGCGAACCCGCAGTCGCGGCGGCGGCGGCACCCTCGAGTTTCAGGTGGCGGTGGGCGATCGCTTTCAGTCGTTGACGGGGCGGGGGCTGCGGGCTACCCAACAACTCATTGTGGAGCGCCTGAAGCTGGACTACGATACGTTTCTCAATTCGGCATACTTGCGGCAGGGGCGGGCCGACGAGTTCATGTTGCGGCGACCGGCGGAGCGCAAAGAAATTTTGGCGGAGATTCTGGGGCTAAACGAGTGCGATCGCCTGGCGGAGAAGGCGCGGGATGTGGCCCGGCGGTGCAAGGGCGAGAGCGCCGCCCTGGAGTTGCAGCAAACCGCCCTGCAAAAACAACAGCAGGAGTTGGGGGACGTGCCGGCCCAAATCGTTGCGGCGGAAGTGGAATGGCAGGAATGGGAAACGGTGGCGGCGGCCGATCGCCAGCGCTGGCAAGAACTCACCCAACAACAACAACTGCGGCAACAGCTCACCCAAGCCCAGGAGTGGTGTCGGCGGCAGTTGACCACCCTGGCCCAAACCCTGGCCCAAGCCGAGCACCGCCAGCGCACTTTGTCCAGCCAAATGCAGGAGTGGGAAGGGGTGTTGGCCCGGAGTGCCGCCATTCGGGCCGCCGCCGATCGCCATCGCCAGCAGCAAGCCGCCGAGCGTCAACATCAACAGCAAGAGATGCACTGCCGCCAGTGGCAGGAACGGCAGCGGGAACTTCAACAACAGTGGCAAGCCCGCCACAACGAACGGTTGCTGGCCCGCCAAGCGATCGCCACCGAGCTGCAGGCTTTGCAATCGCAGCGGGAAGAATTGCAGGTTTTGTTGCAGAAGGGCACAGAAATCGAAGCGGCCCGGGAACGGGCCCAACAAACGCGGGCCGAATTGCAGGAATACGATCGCCGGTTTGCCCAGTGGCAGCCCCGGTACCGCCACCGCGAACAACGGCAACGGTTTTGGGAGAAAGAAGAAGCCCGGTTGCGCACCCGCCTCGAAGAACGGCAACGTTGGCTGGAGGCGCCCCCGCCGGAAAACTTGGATGGGGAAATCGAACGGTTGCAAAAACGGCAGGTGTACCGCGATCGCGTCCGCGAGAAGGGTTTGGAGCGGCGGGATTTTGCCCAAACCCTGGAAATCCGTCAGCAGGAATGCGAAACCCGTTTGGCCCGCCTGCAAAGCGATCTGGAACGGTTGCAGCAAGCCATGGAAGTTGGCGAATCCTATCCCCCCCTGCCCCCTGTGCGATCGCCCCCTCAGCCAAGCCAGTTGGGAAGCCGTTCACCGCAAACACCAAGCCCACATCCGGGAAGGTCAATCGGAACGCTGGTTGCTCGATCAACAACGGTTGACCACGGCTTGCGAGCAGGAGATTTTGCGGGAAGAATACCGCCGTTTGGAAGCGGAGCTCAAACCGTTGTCCGGGTACCTGGAGCAGCGGGGTCAACACCACGCCGCCCACCAACGGCAGCAGGAACGGGCCCAAGAAGTTGCCGCCCTCACCGCCGAATTGGCCAACCTGTTGCAAGAGCGCGATCGCGAATTGGGGGAACTGGATGGGGAATTGGCGGCCCTGGATTACGACGACCGTACCCACGCCCTGCTCCGCAGCGAAAGCGATCGCAGCCGCTGGGTGGATGGCCGGGTAGCCGAACTGGAAAAAGCCCGCCGCCACGCCGCCAAACTGGACGAGGCGTTGCCCCAAAAACAAGCCCAATACGAAACCCTGAGCCAAGAATTGCGCGATCGCCGGTTTGCCCCCGAATTGCAAAAGGCCCTGGCCGAATGCGAAGCCGCCCTGGCCCAAATTGCCTACGACCCGCCGCCCATGCCCACCTCCGACAGGCCTGCGCCGATTCCGCCGCCGCCCTCTTGGCCGAACAAACCTGCGATCGCCGAGCGGCCAGT
>JAAUUG010000222.1 GCA_012031195.1 Oscillatoriales cyanobacterium SM2_1_8 | reverse complement strand
GACCCGTTTTCCGGGAATTTTTCGGGGATAGCTTGCCCCGGCGGGTACCACGGGAGCGGGTGGAACGGGGCACCGGTTCCGGCTTCATCATCAACCCCCAGGGGGACATCATCACCAACGCCCACGTGGTGGAAGGGGCGGATCGGGTCACGGTCATTCTGCGGGACGGGCGACGGTTTACCGGGCGGGTGCTGGGCAAAGACGATTTGACCGATGTGGCGGTGGTGCGCCTCGACAACGCCCAAAACCTGCCGGTGGTGACCTTGGGCAGTTCCCAAAACCTGCAACCTGGAGAATGGGCGATCGCCATTGGCAACCCCTTGGGTTTGGACAACACGGTAACGGCGGGGATCGTCAGTGCTTTGGGACGCAGCAGCGGCGACATTGGCGTGGCCGATAAACGGGTGCGGTTCATCCAAACCGACGCCGCCATCAACCCCGGTAATTCGGGGGGCCCCCTCTTGGATCGGGACGGCAAAGTGATTGGGGTGAACACGGCCATCATTCGAGGGGCCCAGGGGCTGGGGTTTGCCATTCCCATCGAAACGGCACAGCGGGTGGCCAAGCAAATCGTCGAGAAAGGTTCAGTGGCCCGGCCTACCTCGGCATCCAGATGATTTCCCTCAATCCCACGGTGCGCCAAGAAATCAACGAAAATTCCGACCTGAACATCCGGGTGACGGAGGACAAAGGGGTCTTGGTGACGGGGGTCATTCCCCAATCGCCGGCGGCGACGGCCGGCATCCAAGTGGGCGACACGATCGTGGGCATCGACGGCCAAGCGGTAACCACCGCCGACAGCATCCAACAAATTGTGGAAGTGAAGGCGATCGGCGAGACCCTCCGCCTCGAAGTCAAGCGCGACGTTCGTTCCGTGACGGTACCGGTGCAAACGGCCCGCCTGCCGGAACGCACAGCTCGGCAATAGGGGGGATCGCCATGGCGACGATCGCCACGTTTTATCGGTTTGTGGCCCTGCCGGATTGCCGGGAACGGGCCATCATCTATCGCCAAGCTGCCATGGACTTGGGGCTACGGGGCACCCTGCTGCTGGCCCCCGAAGGTCTGAACGCCACCCTGGCCGGAGACGAACCCAACCTGCGGGCTTTCCTGCAGGAATTGGCCACCGATCGCCGCCTGCAGGAGCTGCCGGTGAAATTTTCCGTGGCGGCCACCTGTCCCTTTGGCACCCTCAAGGTCAAGTGCAAACTGGAGATCGTCACCCTGGGCCTCCCCAACCTCAATCCCCAGCAAACGGCGATCGCGGTGTCCCCGCCCGCGTGGAACGACCTGATGGCCCGGCCCGAGGTCACGGTTTTGGACACCCGCAACACTTACGAAGTGGCCGTGGGGACGTTCGCGGGGGCCACCCACCTCCAGTTGGACTGCTTTCGTCAATTTCCGGAGCGGGCCCAAGCGCTGGATCGCCACACCCCGATCGCCATGTTTTGCACCGGCGGCATCCGTTGCGAAAAAGCCGGCGCCTACCTGCGATCGCAAGGGTTTGCCGAAGTGTATCAACTAGAAGGGGGCATCCTCCGCTACCTAGCCGAAGCGCCCCCCGCCGCCAGCCGCTGGCAAGGAGAATGCTTTGTGTTTGACGATCGCGCCACCGTCGATCCCCAGCTTGCCCCCGGCTCCTACACCCTCGGACGAGGGGTGCTGCAGCCCAAATCTCCATAGAAATTTCCTATGCTTCGCCCCCCCGCCGATTGTCTTTGCAAATCATATAAGGCTTGCTTATGTTTTCTGCCCCGACAAATCGCAAATTCCGGGGGGATGAAGGCGTGGGATTTGGGCTGAAAGCCTTGTTTAGAGAGGTTTCCGGCGATTTGGCTAAAAATCATACCGTTTGCCGGGCTCTTAATCAATCGTTGGGGAAATGGGTGACGGAGGCAACCGGAACGATTATGATGCGATGGGGGCAAAGCGGTGCCATCCGGTGCCCCAAGCCATTTGACCGGTTTTCCCCGTCATTTTCTGTTTTTACATTTATCGAGGAGACTTCCATGGCAACCTACAAGGTAACGCTGATCAATGAAGCGGAAGGCCTGAACCAAACGATTGAAGTGAAAGACGACGAGTACATTTTGGATGCCGCCGAAAACGCCGGTTTGGAACTGCCCTACTCCTGCCGGGCGGGCGCCTGCTCGACCTGTGCCGGGAAAGTGCAATCGGGGTCGGTGGATCAATCCGATCAATCCTTCTTGGACGACGAGCAAATCGCCAACGGGTTTGTGTTGACCTGTGTGGCCTACGCCACGGCCGATTGCACCATCGTCACCCATCAAGAAGAAGCCCTCTACTAAATCCTTTGGGGTTGGTTGGCGATCGCCTCCCTTGGGGGGCGATTTTTTGTGGCTCAACGGGCGGGCGGACGGGGTTTGGTGCGCGACCGGGCCGGTTTGGGGGGGCAGGCTTGGAGGGCCCGATCCTTGGCGCGGGCGCTGGGGCCCAAAATCGCCCCTTCGTACAGCCGCTCAAATTCGCGATCGTAGTGGGCGGCCACCGTGGGATGGCGAATCACCAGCAGGGTTTCGTCGTTGGTGTGGTTGGCGTTCATCGACCAGTTGTGGGAGCCGGTAACAATGGTTTGGCGATCGACTACGGCGGATTTGTGGTGCAGCTTGTCGCCCCGGGCAATGCGGGCAATGCCCACCGTCGACAGGGGTTTGGCCCAAGGGCGACCGTTGCCCGAGGCACAGTCTTGGGTTGAGAGGTAGCCCCACATATCCAGGGTGGTGGCGTATTTGGTGTAGGCAAAACCTGAATCTACCAACCCCCGAATTTTTACCCCTTGGGCTTGCTTTTGCTCCAGGAGGTTGCCCAATCGGGGTTCGGCAAACACAAACAGCATAAAATCCACCTGCTGGCGGGCATCCGTCAAAGCCACTGCGATCGCCCCGTTGCTGGTGCGCTCAAAGGGAATGCGGCGGGAATCCGGGGAAAACTTCACCCCCACGCGGGCTCCCCCCACATCGATAAACTGGATCGGGCGATGGGGTTTCTTGGTGCCGAACCGGCTATCGGTTTTGCCGCCGGGGCCATCCCCCCACATCAAGTTAAATTCTTGGAGGAAGATGCGGGCCAACTCGGGGCTTTGGATCGCCACCAAATTGTTGGCGTTGCCGCGGGTATCCACGGCTTCAAAATCTCCGTGCATGTCGCTGGGGGTGAAATTGGCCGTACTGACCACCACGGTTTCGCCGTCCACCACCATAAATTTGTGGTGCATCAGACCGCTGCCCTTGGAGCCGTCCGCCGTATCGTCGAGGTAGGGCAACCGGGCTTGCCGCATCATCCACACCGCGTCCCGTTGCCCCAATTCCGCCTCCGAAAGTTGCCCATCTTTGTTCAGATCGGTAAACGCCACCAACTCTTCGTAGCGGGAGGAGACATGCTCGGAGAGGGTCTCGGCATCGGTCAAACTCCGGAGCATCTCGGGGATGGTGCGGTTGTAGCTGTTTTCGATGATGACCCGCACTTTGATCCCAGCTTTTTGGCGTTCCAGCAGAGCGCGCATGAGGTTGGGCACCCGAAATTCCTGGGCCGCCACGTCGATCGTGCGGCGGGCCCGTTGCACTTGGTCGATCAAAATCTGCTCAAAGTTGTCCCCGTAGCGTTGGAAGTTGCGGTAGGGGTCAATGTAGGTGGCGGCGCGGCTGTGGTTGTTGTAAACCTGGATTTGGGGGTGTTGGGGCAGGGCCGGCAACAGGGGAAAGGACTCCCGTTCGGTGCGATCCTTGGGTTCATCGGCGAAGCGGGCCCGCTCCTTCGGAGCAAAAAACACCAGGGAAGTGACGACGGCGATCGCCAGTCCCAAGAATGCCAGCAGGGCCAGCAGGATTTTGCGTCGTGTGGTGGGGTCGTCCCAAAGTTTCCGCCAGTTCATGGGGTTTGGCCAGGGGGCTGGCGTCAGTGTAGCGCGATCCTGTCCCTACAAAATATCGTCTTCGCGGTCTTGGGCGAGGGTTTCGACATAGCCGCACCGGGCATCGGGCAACGCATCGCAGTAGCGCACGTAGGGTTTGATGTCGAGGATGGGGGTGCCATCCAGCAAATCGATCCCCTGGACATACAACCGCAACCCTTCGATCCGTTCCAACCGCAGGGCGCTCAACCCCAACGGATTGGGGCGATGGGGGGCCCGGGTGGCCAGAGTGCCGCGGGGTTGGCGGGGTCCCCGGGGCAACACCACCGTGGGTTTCCAATGGCGATTGAGGTGCAACCAGGCGATCGCCCAAATGTGGCTAAACCCCGCCAAATCCTGCAATGCTTGGGGCGGCACCACCGCCGGAAACAGTTCCAGATGGGCCGCAGCCGGTTGGTAGTCCGGGGCCTCGGTGCCCAAAATCGCTTGCCGGGGGGTGCCGTGGCGTTCCCGGTAGGGGGTGCGGGCCACCCCAATGGGCCGCAGCACCACCGTCTCCGGAAAGTTCACCTGCTGGGTGTAATTTTTGGGGGGCAATCGGGGCATGGGCGCTAGCGTGTGTGGATCCAATTCCCCTCCTCTGGAGGGGCAGGGGTGGTAATCCTCGGGCAGATGTAACCCCCCCACCCCAAACCTCTCCCACGAGGGGAGAGGGAGCCAAGCCATACAGACTCTTGAGAGAAAGTATAGTACACAGTAAAATAGAATATAAGCTCAAGATGGAAAAATGTAACTTTAACTCAATAGACTACCGATTTACTAAGTGTTGCCACCGTACTGCTTGTTGATCCCTCAAAAAGCTGTATTCGTAAGTATAGAGACCACACCATGACACTCAACGAACTTATCCCTGCAATTCGCTCCCTATCCCACGCCGACAAGTTCCAACTCGTGCAAATCGTGTTGCAACAACTCGCAATAGAAGACGGAATTAACATTCCTCCGCCTACCCCGTTCGATCCTCGTCAGTTCTTTGGTGTTGCCCAACAATCTAAGCAAGCGATCAACGATTACTTAGCCAATTCCCGTGAAGAATGGCTATAGTGGACTACCTAATTGATACAAACATCATCATTTATAGCTGTTTTGCATAGCGACGAGACAAAACAAGTCGGGTCGCAGGGGCGAAGCCCCCGTATTGGTTCTATTAGACTTTCGTTGGGCAGGAAAAAACCGTGTCGGTTTTAATTAAAATGACTATACTATTTCAATGGCTTGACCGATGACGACGCGATTCATGTCATTCTTGCCAACAGT
>JAAUUG010000221.1 GCA_012031195.1 Oscillatoriales cyanobacterium SM2_1_8 | reverse complement strand
TTGGCAAGAAAAAGCGTATCAATTTTAATTAAAATGACTATATAGCTGTTTTGCATCGCGACGAGACAAAACAACTCGGGTCGCAGGGGCGAAGCCCCCGTATTGGTTCTATTAGACTTGCGTTGGCCAGGAAAAAATTGTGTCGATTTTAATTAAAACAACTATGTAGTCATTTCAAATGTGTTTGCGACAATCTTGCCCTCACCCCCAGCCCCTCTTCCAGGGAGGGAGAGGGGATTAAAGGCAATCAAAACAATCGTGGCTGTACCACTTTTAATTAAATTGGCTGTATGACTATATTCGCGTGGGTTCGGACACCGAAGGAAAAGGGGGTTTGGGGGCTTCGCCCCTGCATCCCGTCCAATTTTTAGCGGCTGTGGGCTTTGGTGGCCAACCAGTGAAATTTGATTTCGGCCAACTGCAATTGGGATTGTTTTTCTTGGCTGAAATCGTTCAATTGGGACTCGGTGAGGTCTTGCTCCTGGCCATAGCCAAGGCGACCCACGGTGCTGCGGATGCGATCGGCGAGGCAGAGGCTGAGGGCTTCGTAAAAACGGGCGGCAAACTCGGCATCTTGGCGCAAGCGGTTGGTAATTTGAAAGCGGGGCACTTCCAACACCAAGGATTCGGTTACGGCCTGAACCGTGGCCAGGGGCAACCGCGAATCCAAAAACGAGATTTCGCCGACCACTTCCCCGCTGCCAATTTGGGCCAGTTCCCGATCTTCGGCAATGGTGACCTTCAGCAAACCGCTCAACACAATGTAGAGGGCATCGATCGGTTGGTGTTCGTGGATCAAAATCTTGTTGGGGGGCAACGCCAATTTGCGCCCTTTTTCCACAATCCAATCCAGGTCGTCGTTGTTGAGGGCACTGAGGATAAAGAGCGCTTTTTTCACCGCTAAACCTCTTTTGGCAAAGTCTTACCTATATTACTCGGCCGGTCAAGGGCCCCGAAGCCGCTACAGTAGAAACCGCAGGGGTGGGGGTCAGCATGATTCAGCACAGGGCGCGGCAACGGGGACGGTAACCATGGCGACCCTGTGGGCAACGGTGACGGCCATGACGGCCGCGCAACAGTGGGCGGCGGCAGAAGCCGCGTGCCGGCAGCAAGTGGCGCAAAACCCGAAAGACGGTGCCGCTTGGCAGTTGTGGGGGGTGGTGTTGCTGCAACAGCAAAAATGGGCGGCGGCGATCGCCCCGTTGCGGCAGGCGGTGCGTTTGGTGCCGGGGGCCGACGGCTGGGTGCAGTTGGGGGCCGCGCTGTGCGGTACCGGGGCTTTTGCCGATGGGTTGGCGGCCTTTGAGGTGGCCCTGACCTTGCGGCCGGAGGACGACGATGCCCTGTGCAATGCGGCGTTGGCTTTGGCCCGACTGGGACGGCCCCAGGAGGCGTTGGCCCGCTACCGGCAATTGGTGCGGCAACGTCCCAACCACGGTCAAGGTCATTTGCAATTGGCCAACCTCTACCGCCAAATGCAACGCTATCGAGCGGCGGGGCGGGCCTATCGGCGGGCGATTGCCCATCAGCCTCGCTGTGGAGCGGCCTGGTTTGGACTGGGGGTCTGCTGGCGGGTGCAGGGGCGGTGGGAGCAAGCACGGCGGGCCTTTGGGCAGGCGGTGCGCCTGGAAGGTCGGTCGGCGATGGCGCGGCTGGCGTTGGCCGAGATGGAGGTGCGGGGCGATCGCTGGCGGCGGGCTTTGCATCACTATGGCCGCGCTTTGGTGTTGCAGCCCCAAAGTGCCCCCGCCCGGCTGGGATTGGCCGGCATTTATTTGCGGTGGGAACGGTTGACGGCGGCGGCCCGCTGCTTTCGGGCGGTGTTGGCCCAAAACCCCGACTGTCCGGTGGCCCTGGAAGGGTTGATCCGGGTGCGTGCCCAAACCTGCGACTGGACAGACTGGGAACCCCTCTTGGCCCGCCTGTGGCAACACGTCGGCCAGGCGGTGTTGTCGCCGTTCCATGCGTTGTTTTTTGATTTGACGCCGGCCACCCAGCGGGCGATCGCCGAAACCTTGGCCCAGCAAATCGAAGCCGAAACCCAGGTGTGGCGCCTCACTTTTGACCACGCCCCCCGCTCACCCAAAGCACGGCTGCGTTTGGGGTATGTGTCCGGTGATTTTCGGGGCCATGCGGTGGCCCATCTGATGGTGCGGCTGTTTGAATGGCACGATCGAGATGGTTTTGAGGTGTACGCCTATTCCTTGGGCCCCGACGATCGCAGTTCCTACCGCGCCAAATTAGCCCGAGATGCCGATGGGTTTGTGGATGTGCGGGGTTGGTCGCCGCCGGCGATCGCCCGTCGCATTTTTGCCGATGGCATTGACATTGCGATTGACCTGTCGGGCTATACCGACTACGGTTGCCCCCATGCCCTGGCCCTGCGGCCCGCTCCCATCCAAGTTGGGTATTTGGGGTACCCCGGCACCACCGGCGGCACCTGGCTGGATTATTTGATTGTGGATCGGGCGATCGCCCCCGACCCGGATCACTTCAGCGAAACCCTGGCCCATTTGCCCCACTGTTACCAAATCCATGATGGCAGCCGCCCCCTCCAAGGCGATCGCCCTGTCCTGCGGCAGCAATGGCACTTGCCCCCCGCCGCGATGGTGTATTGCTGTTTTCACCACGCCCGCAAATGGTCTCCCTGCGTGTTTGAAGTGTGGCTGAGGATTTTGCAGCGGGTGCCCCACGGCTGCCTATGGCTATTGGCTCCCCATCCCCTCGCCCAACAAAACCTATGCCACCGGGCGATCGCCGCCGGTCTGGACCCCGCCCGCATTGTGTTTGCGCCGGCCATCCCCAAAGCCCAGCACTTGCATCGCCTCACGGCCGCCGACCTGGCGTTGGACACACCTTTTTACAACGGGCACACCAGCGGCAGCGATGTCCTGCGGGCGGGGGTTCCCCTCCTGACCGTGGCGGGGAAACCTTTGCCGGTCGGGTCGGGCCAGTTTGCTCCAAGCGGCAGGCCTGCCCGAACTGGTGGCCCCTACCCTCGCGCAATACGAGGAACTGGCGGTGCAGTTGGCCGCCGATCCCCACCGCCTGCAGTCCTACCGCCACCGTCTGCAGCAACCGGCCCCCCTGTTTGCCCCCCAATCCCTCGTCCATGACCTCGAAACCCTGTATCGGCAAATGTGGAGCCAATCCTGACCCACCCGCAACGTCTGGGCGGAACCCGTTTATCGCAAAAACACAGAGTTTCTTAACATTCCCTCACAAAGTCGCCGGAATTTGTAACTTTTTGCGGCGGACTTGCTCGGCACTTTGGATGGAAGCCCTAAAGTGAAACCACGGCAAAAAACAAAGCGCCAGCCAGTCTTTTGCCAAAAGTACAGCTATATTCAGTTGGGTTCGGACATCGAAAGAAAAGGGGATTTGGGGGCTGCGCCCCCAGCTAGGGGTGAAACTCCTGCACCCCGTTCCAACCAAGTTGTTTGCAGCTATACCTACGGGTGCACGACCTCCTTTTCCGTTCCCATCTTTCCAAATCCTTCAGAACTATAGATTTGGACTATAGATTTGGGCTATGGATTGGAGCAGTTTGGAATGGTACTCCAAAAGTCAGAAACATTGTGGGGGAAAAATGACTACCTTGATTCGTCCCCTGGAAAAAGCCTTGGCCCATTTTGACGGCAGCTATCTCAACGATGGCGAATTGTTTGTCGTCGAAAAGTATGCCAAGCATTTTGGCACCCGTTTGCTGACTTATACTTTGCTGCGCGATCGCGCCAAGGATTTGGTGTTGCAGACCCTGCGGGATTTTGCCAGCGAGTATCCGGAGCTGGTGAAGAAGCACCAAGCGCGTTGTGTGTACGACCTCTCGGAAATGCTGCGGGCGATCGCCAACGCCATTTTGCACGACAGCCCGCAGGAATTTTGCGATCGCACCTTGGATTGGTTTACCACGGTGATCAAGGGCTACAGCAAGACCACGCAATGTGCTTCGGCCTATGGCAAATTGCAGAAAGCCATCGACAAATTGTTGCCGCCGGATTGTGCCAACTTGGTGAAACCCTACACAGATTTGTGTGTTGAACATCTAACGCGAGGAGCCTAGCCATGTATGTCGAATTGGAACCCATGGTGCTGAGTCGGAAATCGACTCCGGAAGAACGCGATCGGGCTTTGCGGCGTTTGTATGAATGGGTGTTGGAACGCCAGCCCTACGATGCCGAACACATGGCGTTGGCTGCCCTCGAAAAAGATTTTCGGACAGGGAAAATTGGGGTGCGTCACTTTTTGGAAAAACTGGCCACCAGCGATCTGTATTTGGAGCATTTTTATTTTCCGTATTCCAACCTGAAGTTTGTGGAGCTTTGCTTCAAACACTTTCTGGGGCGGGCACCTCACAACATGGCCGAAGTGGAAACCTATGCCAAAGAATTGGCGCAGCATGGCCCCCGGCTGTTTGTGAAAATGCTGTTGGATTCGGAAGAATACCGGCAAGCCTTTGGCAATTTTGGCGTGCCCTACCCACGGTCGGCCGCGCGCTACCATTCTCCCCAAAACTTTCAGCAATCCCAATTGCTGCGGGAAGAAGCCGCCGGGCGACGGGGTCGGGCGTTGCCAGCCTTGGTGTGGCAAAAGCTGGGGTTGGTGTGTGAATCGGGGCATTGCTACCGTCCGGAGCCATCTCCCGCGATCGCCCAAGCACCATCGGCCAAAGCGGTAGCCGTACGGCCACCGGCATCTACCGAACCGGAATTGGATGCGCCCCTGGGATCGCTGTTGGACGAGCTGCAGGAGTTTCTGCAAATGTTGTGAGAAACCTCCAATTTCTGCCGTCGCGCCCATGTGGCGGCTATGGCTTGTCGAGGCCAGCCGGCAAGGGCTAGCATAGCGGTGTTGCGTACGCGAACCCTGTGGACTTGCTTTCGCCTCTGGTGGTTGCCGGCATGCACCGTTCCGGCACGTCGTTGACCGCTTCCCTGTTGCAGACGTTGGGCACCCATTTGGGGCAAACCTTGGTGGCGGCCGATCGCCACAACCCCAAGGGGTATTTCGAGGATTTGGATTTTGTGACGTTGCAGCGGCAGATGTTGACGGCGGCCTGTCCGGTGGACGATGGCGGTTGGCCCGACTGGGGTTGGACCGAACACGAGCAATTCGATCGGGATCGGCTTTGGGATACCGGCCGGCCGCCCAAGCCCAGATTTGCCGCAAAAACAGGGCTGAGGGGGAAAACCGTGGGGG
>JAAUUG010000220.1 GCA_012031195.1 Oscillatoriales cyanobacterium SM2_1_8 | reverse complement strand
TCCCGTTCTGGGAGAAGGGGGTTGGGGATGAGGGCGTGCTCCCTCCTTCGGCAGGCTTCGACTTCGCTCAGCCCACCCTCAGGAACCGGGGATAGGGAGTCAGACGGTGCCAAGGTTCTCGATGCCCTTAATGTCAACAGAACTTGGCTGTACTTTGCTTTGGTTTAGGCCGAGAGCATCGAGCCAACGCCGCCATCGCTGAAAATTTCCAGCAAGAGGGAGTGGGGCACCCGGCCATCAATGATGTGGGCAGCCCGTACCCCTTGGGCCAGCGATCGCACGCAACACTGCACTTTGGGGATCATGCCGCCGGCCACAATGCCGGATTCGATCGCCTGGCGGGCTTCTTGGATATCCATCGACCGAATCAGGGTACTGGGGTCGTTTTTATCTTGGAGAATGCCGGCAATGTCCGTCAACAGGATCAATTTTTCGGCGCCGAGGGCTGCGGCCAATTCCCCGGCCACGGTATCGGCATTGATGTTGTAGGCTTGACCGGTGTCGTCGGTGGCCACGCTGGACACCACCGGAATGTGGCCGTTGGCCAAGAGCGATTCCAACACACCAACCCGCACCGAAGCCACCTCTCCCACAAACCCGATCGCCTCGTTGCCGTGGGGGCGCGCCCGAATCAAACTGCCATCTTTGCCGCAGAGACCGACCGCCGAGCCCCCCGCCAAATTGATGAATTCCACCAACTGTTTGTTGACCCGGCCCACCAACACCATTTCCACTACTTCCATGGTGGCGGCATCCGTGACCCGCAACCCGTCCACAAATTGGGGTTCGATGTGCAGTTTGGTCAACCAGGTATTGATTTCAGGGCCGCCGCCGTGCACCACCACCGGGCGAATGCCCACCGAAGCCATGAACACCACATCGCGCACCACCTGTTCCCGCAGGCTGGCTTCTTTCATCGCCGCCCCACCGTACTTAATCACAATGGTACGGTTGGCAAATTTTTGGATGTAGGGCAGGGCTTCGCTCAAGACTTGAACGCGATCGCTATCGGTCAACATAGGCACAACGTAGGAAACGGCAATACGATACGGGCAAAGATAGTCCAAATCGTAGCGCCCGCAGCAGATCGGCGATCGCCCTTCCGCAGGTTAAGCGGTCAGGATTGGCAACCATCTGTGCCTTGGGGGAGGGTTGCCCTGGGCAAGCAGGTTTGGTACGGTGGGAACCAAGCGGTTTGGCCATGGGCTGGCCGCCAATGTAGCCACTTCATTTTCCCAAACACAACTGGGTGGCTCGATTTTGTCGTAATTCGAGATGGCTTATGAAAACCGCTGTGCGTACCGGTGTTGTCCTCCGGGAACCGGCACCGTTGTTTGCTTTGCCCAGCACTGGCCCCAAGGACTTCATTTTGCGCGATCGGGCCGGGAAACCCCTGGTGCTGGTGTTTTACGGGGGCGATCGCCTGCCGGCGTGCCGGGAGGTGGGTCGGCAAATTCAAGCTCACTTGGCCGAACTGGAGGCGTTGGGGGCCGAAATTGTGAGCATCAGCCCCGATCCGCTGCCGGTGCGGGAACAGATGGCCGCCGAGGAAGGCTGGACGTTCCGACTGGTTTCCGATCCCGAATTGCAGGTGAGCGGCTTGTACGGGGTTTGCAGCCAGCAATTGGGAGCCGATGGGGTGCCCCAAGTGGTGTACCAACGGGCGGCGGTGTTGTTGGATCGAAACCTGCGGGTGGTACAAGCCTACACTTTGGACGGCAACGCCCCCTTGTCCCCAATTTTGCAAGACATTCGGGAATGGTTTCCGCCGCAGCCGGCCGTGGATGTGCCCATGCAAGCGCCGGTGTTGTTGATTCCCAACGTGTTTTCGCAGGAATTTTGCCGCCAGTTGATGGAGGCTTGGGAAACCCGCGGCCATGGCGATTCCGGCTTTATGAAGCGGGACGGCGACAAAACCGTGGGCTACATCGACCACTCGTTCAAAATTCGCCAAGATCATTTTGTGAAGGATAAAGATCTGAAGCAGGGGATCGATCGCCCCATTCAGCGCATTGTGTTTCCGGAAATTGAGAAGGCTTTCAGTTACAAGGCGACCCGTCGGGAAGATTACAAAATCGCCTGTTACGATGCTACCAGCGGCGGCTTTTTCCGGGCCCATCGCGACAACACCACGGGGGGCACGGCCCATCGGCGGTTCGCCATGTCGGTCAACCTCAACACCGAAGAATACGAGGGGGGCTACCTGCGATTTCCGGAATACGGGCCCTACCGCTACCGACCGGAAACGGGAGCGGCCGTGATCTTCAATTGTTCGTTGCTGCACGAAGCCACCGAGATTTTGGCGGGGCGGCGCTTTGTGTTGCTGGCATTTTTCTACGGCGAAGAAGAAGCTCAAGCTCGCCGGGCCTACGAACAACAAGCCCAAAACGACTATTCTCAGATGGTGATCCTTAACAACATGCACGCCCAGGCTTAACCATGTGTCGATTGCTGGGATATGTGGGGTCGCCATGCCGGTTGCAACGGTGGTTGTCGGCCCCGCCGCACTCTTTGGTGGTGCAAAGCTATGCCCCCAAGGAGATGACGGCCGGATTGCTCAATGCCGATGGGTTTGGGGTGGCGTGGTACGGCCCGGATGACCCGCTGCCTTTGGCCTACCGCAGCCTGTTGCCGATTTGGAGCGATCTCAATTTGCCCCATCTGGAGCGGTATGTGGTGAGTGCGGCCTATGTGATGTCCGTGCGCAGCGCTACGCCGGGGCAGGCGGTCAACCTCAGCAATTGCCCGCCCTTTCTGGGTGATCGCCATGCTTTGGTGCACAACGGGTTCATCGAGAATTTTGCCAAGACCTTGGCCCGACCCCTGCGCGATCGCTGGATGACCGCTTGTATGCCGAAATTCAGGGCACCACCGATTCCGAGCATTTGTTGGGGTTGATTCGGCAGGAAATGGGGGAGGGGCAAGACTTGCCCGGGGCGATCGCCCAAGCCTTGGCCTGGGTAGCCGCGCAAGCCGATCGATGTCAGAGCAAAGTTTCGGCCAATTTGCTGGTGACGGACGGGCACCAACTGGTAGCCACGCGGTGGGCTTGGGGCACGGCGGCGCCCAGTTTGTACGTGAGCCAAAGCGAAAACAGCCTGGCGGTGGCCTCCGAGCCGTTGGGGGGCGATCGCCTTTGGCAGGCGGTGCCGACGGGTACCCTCTGGATCGGGACGGGCCAAGACTGGCGCGCAGGGCCCGCTTTGCCCGGGTAGGGTTCGCGGCGAACAGCAGCCCGGTGGGGGGGTAGCGCATAATAGAAGCCTGTTGTCGGCATTTTCCCGAACTATGGTTGCGGCTCCTGAGGTTTTCACAGCGGCGGTCTCGCCCGCAGAGTTTGACCGCGCGGATTTTGATCGCTACGTGATGGGCACCTACGCCCGTTTTCCCATTGCTTTGGAGCGGGGGGCCGGCTGCTGGGTGTGGGATACCGAGGGCAAGGGCTACCTGGATTTTGTGGCGGGGATTGCCACCTGCACCCTGGGCCATTCCCATCCGGCGGTGACGGCGGCGGTGCAAGACCAAATGCAGACCCTGCAACACGTTTCCAATTTGTACTACACCCGGTGGCAGGGGGCCTTGGCCCGGTGGTTGGTGGAAAACTCGGCAGCCGATCGCGCATTCTTTTGCAACTCTGGGGCCGAAGCCAACGAAGGGGCGATCAAATTGGCCCGTAAATATGCCCACAAGGTCTTAAACATTGATGAACCGGTGATTCTTTCCGCCCACAGCAGTTTTCATGGGCGCACCCTTGCCACCGTGACCGCCACCGGTCAACCCAAATACCAAAAGCCCTTCACCCCTCTGCCGACGGGATTTGACTACATTCCCTACAACGATTTGCCGGCGCTGCAGGCAGCCCTCACCAAACACCAAGGAAAAGTGTGTGCGGTGTTGATCGAGCCGTTGCAGGGGGGAAGGGGGCGTCCGGCCGGCGATCGCGCATATTTTCAGGGGTTGCGGGCCCTCTGCGACGAACACCGGTTGTTGTTGATGGTGGACGAGGTGCAGGCCGGATGGGGCGCAGCGGCAAGCTGTGGGGCTACGAAAACCTGGGGATCGTGCCGGACGTGATCACCACCGCCAAGGGCTTGGGGGGGGGCTTCCCCATCGGGGCCCTGTTGTGTCGGGAGTCCTGCAACGTGTTTGACCCCGGCGATCACGCCAGCACCTTTGGCGGCAATCCGTTGGCCTGCCGGGTTGGCTACACCATCTGCGAAACCCTCGTCCGGGAAAACGTTTTGGCCAACGTGCGCGATCGCGGCGAGCAGTTGCAGGCCGGTCTCCAAGCTTTGGTGGAACGCTATCCCCAAATTTGTGCCAGCGAACGGGGGTGGGGATTGCTGCGGGGGCTGGTGTTGCCAGAAAATGGCCCCGTACTGGCCCGGGATGTGGTGGCGGCGGCGATCGCCGAAGGGTTGTTGTTGGTACCGGCGGGCACCCATGTGGTGCGGTTTGTGCCGCCCTTGATTGTGACCGCGCCGAAATGGCCGAAGCCTTGGCCGCGCTGGAACGGGCGATCGCCACGTTGGCGACCCCCCACACCCCTTCGGCCTAGGGGACATCGCCCCCGGTGCCATCAAGGAGGAACCAATTTTCGCGGGATGGGAAACATCGGGGTATTGGGGTTGGACGTGGGGCGGAAGCGCATTGGCATTGCCGGGTGCGATCGCAGCGGGTTGATCGCCTTTGGCATCACCACCTTGGTGCGGCGATCGTGGCCGGCGGATATGGCGGCCCTGGCCGCGTTGATCCAGGAGCGGGCCATCACCCTCTTGGTGGTGGGGTATCCCTACAACATGGACGGGAGTGTGGGCCCCCAGGCCCGGGCGATCGAGAAATTTGCCCAGGGGGCCGCCGCCCATTTGGGCACGGGTTTGGCTTACACCGACGAGCGGTTGACCTCGATCGCCGCCGAAGAGCAATTGCGGATTCAGCAGCGGCGCTACCAGAAAGAAGACATTGACCGCGTTGCCGCCGCCATTTTGTTGCAGCAATGGTTGGATCGGCAACGGGCCTTGGGGTGGCCAAACCTGTCATAATGCAGGGCATTGGCAGCCATCAGCATCATGAATCCATCTGCGGTGACCTTGACGGACGAAACGGGACGCATGCTTCCCTGCGAGATTGAGCGGAGTGCGGCGATCGCCCGGTACGGAATCGAAAATTCGTTGCCATCGGGGAGACGGGTTTGGATTTCTATAAATCCGACAATTCGTTCAGC
>JAAUUG010000219.1 GCA_012031195.1 Oscillatoriales cyanobacterium SM2_1_8 | reverse complement strand
AAATGGCTATGGCTTGGTTAGGACGGGGTGCAGGGTCAAATCCCTGCTGGGGGCGCAGCCCCCAAACCCCCTCTTCCCTGTTTGGCAAATCATCTCGCTGTCATGCAATGCCCGTTGGGGGGCCCAGGCTCTAGGATGGGAAAAAGACAAACGGAGGATCATGGTCTTGGTGGAGCATCGCAAGGCAAAAGGACAAACCGGGGCCAAGCACCGACCGGCCAAGGCACTGTGTAGCGAGTGTGGGTTGTGCGACACCTACTACATCCACTACGTGAAGGAATCCTGCGCGTTTCTGACCCAGCGCTTTGAGGAACTGGAGGAACGCACCCACGGGCGATCGCGAGATTTGAACCGGGAGGACGACCTCTATTTTGGTGTCCACCAAGAGATGATGGCGGCGCGCAAGACCGAACCGATTGCCGGGGCCCAATGGACAGGCATCGTTTCGGCGATCGCCATCGCGATGTTGGAGCAGGGTTTGGTGGAAGGGGTGGTGTGCGTGCAGTCCCAACCGGGCGATCGCTTTGGCCCCAAACCCGTAATCGCCCGCACCCCGGCGGACATTTTGGCGGCGCGGGTCAACAAACCGACCCTATCCCCCAATTTGTCGGTGTTGGAAGAAGTCGAGCAATCGGGGCTCAAGCGTCTGCTGGTGATTGGCGTCGGATGCCAGGTGCAGGCCTTGCGGGCGGTGCAGGACAAATTGGGGCTCGAAAAGTTGTACGTGTTGGGCACCCCCTGCGTGGACAACGTGAACCGGGCCGGGTTGCAGAAATTTTTGGAGACCACCAGTCGATCGCCCCAGACCGTGGTGCATTACGAGTTTATGCAAGATTTCAACGTGCACTTCAAGCACGAAGACGGTTCCGTGGAAAAGTGCCCTTTTTTGGCTTGAACACCAAGGAACTGAAGGACGTGTTTGCGCCATCTTGCATGACCTGTTTTGATTACGTCAATTCCCTCGCCGATTTGGTGGTGGGGTACATGGGGGCCCCTTTGGCTGGCAGTGGGTGGCCGTACGCAACGAGACGGGGGCGGCCATGTTGGCCACGGTGCGGGAGCAACTCACGGTGCAACCGGTGATGTCCGGGGGTGATCGCCATGAAGCGGTGCAACAGGGCATTGCGGCCTACGACAACGCCACCACCTTGCCGATGTGGTTGGCATGGCTGTTGGGGTTTGTGGTGCAGAAGCTGGGGCCGAAGGGGTTGGAGTATGCCCGGTTTTCGATCGACTCCCACTTTGTGCGCAATTACCTGTACGTGCGGCGGCACTACCCCCAAAAATTGGCGGCCCACGTTCCGGAGTTTGCCCGCCGGTTGGTCAGTCGGTATCGGTTGCCGGTGAAATAGCCCGGTGCGCGATCGCCCAGCCCACCACGGCGCCGATGGTGACAATGGCGGGGGGCTCGAAGGGGGTGGCGGCCAATTCCGCCAAGACGGTGCCCAGGGTGCTCCAGTGTTGGCGAGGGGGCCCCAAACCGGCACTGAGGAGGGTGATCGGGGTGGACGGGGGGCGGCCGCCGGCCAGCAGTTGGGGTACGATTTGGGGCAAGTGATGCAGCCCCATGTAAATCACAATCGTATCGGCACTGCGGGCGATCGCCTCCCAGCAAATTCGGGGCGGATACTGGCCGGCGGCCTCGTGGCCGGTCACCAACACCACGCTGGAACTGTGTCCACGGTGGGTAATGGGCAAGCCAAAGGCCGCCGGCACCGCCAAGCCGGCCGTAATCCCCGGCACCACTTCCACCGCCACCCCCGCCGCCTGCAGATCGCCCATTTCTTCGCCGCCTCGGCCAAACAAAAAAGGGTCGCCACCTTTGAGGCGCACCACATGGCGATACTGCCGGGCTTTTTGGATCAGCAATTGGGTAATGTCCGCCTGCACCCAGGAATGGTGGCCCCGCCGTTTGCCAACGCAAATCCGCTCGGCGTGGGGGGGAACCCAACGCAACACCTCCGGGTGAATCAACGCATCGTAAACGACCGCTTCGGCCACCTCCAGCCGCGCTTTGCCCCGCAGCGTCAGCAGATCGGGGTCGCCGGGGCCCGCGCCCACCAAATACACCGTCCCGTTTGCCACTTAGCTCCGGCCAGTCGCCCGCATCAAAGACCGAAACAAAGATCGCTGGGTGGGACAATCCGGCGACATTTCGGGGTGCCACTGCACCGCCACCAACCACGGATGGGTTTCGCACTCAATGGCTTCGACCGTGCCATCGGGCGCTTTGGCCACAACCCGCCACCCCGCAGGCAGGCGATCGACCGCTTGATGGTGCCACGAGGTGATTTCGGCCGTATCACTGCCCAAGGCTTGCCGGAGGCGGCTATCGGGTTCAATGAACACCGGGTGGCGGGTGGGCTTGGTGGTGGCTTCGCTTTCGTGGCGATGCAAAATGTCGCCTTTCACCACATCCGGGACATGGGCGATCAGGGTGCCCCCACAGGCCACATTCAACACCTGCAACCCCCGGCAAATTCCCAGGGTTGGCAACTGGCGATCGACCACCGTCTTGGCCAAGGCCAGCTCAAACGCATCGCGATCGCGATCGACGGCATAGATGCTTTCGTGGTAGTCGCCCCCGTAGTGCTCCGGCGCAATATCACCGCCCCCCGCCAAAATCATGCCGTCCAACAACGGCAACAGCCGATCGAGCTGGGTTTCCCCCGGCGGCAGCAAAACCGGTAGCCCCCCCCCCATCCGCACCGCATCCACGTAGGTAGCCGGCAAATGAAACTCCCCCTCTTCGTTGCGGGGATACATGCTGATCCCAATCACCGGCGGTGCCACAGACCCTCTCCGTTTTTGCCCCAATGGACTTTCTATCTTATAGGACTTACGCAAATGTGGTCTAAAACCCTGACCCTAAGTGGGGTATGGGGCGTAGCCCCACTTGAGGGCTCTGCCCTCAAACTCCCTTGTCACAGCACTTCCCCAATCAAAATACGTAAGTCCTGTCTTAGCCAGGTTTGCCGGAAATGGGGCGATCGCCGGCGCTCGGAAAAGCCGCTACGTCGGCCCCGCCGTCGCCACCGCCAGCCGCAGCCAGAGGGGAGGGCCAAACAACAACCCGGCAATGCCCAACGAGGCGATCGCGGCGACCGAAACCGCCCCGGCCGCACAATCCTTGGCAATTTTGGCCAAACGGTGATAAGTCTTGCCCAAGGTCAGGTCTACCACCGACTCCAAAGCCGTGTTCAGCAATTCCAACGCCAACACCAAAGCACAGGTCAACCACACCACCGCCACCGCCACCGGCGACAACCCCAAGCCCCAACCCAAGGCGATCGCCAGCACCGCCACCCCCAATTCCAAGCGAAAATTGCGTTGGGTCCAGAAGGCGTAGCAAATGCCCTGCCAAGCAAACCGGAAGCTGTCCAAAACGCTCGACGCCACCTGAAAACTACGTTGCCGGAGGGTACGGGTCTCCATCGGTAAATCGGGTTTCATCACAATTGCAACCTCTGCCACAACGATGGGGGCAAATCCGCCAGCAAAGCTTCTTGCCGCGTCAACATTTGTACCAAGCGCTCTTCGGTGGGGTGATCCCACCCCAACAGATGCAACAACCCGTGGCTCAACAACCAAACCAGCTCTGCGGACAAGGTGCGGCCCTGCTCCGCCGCCTGCCGGGTCGCCGTCGGAATTGAAATTACCACATCCCCGAGGTACATGGGCTCGGATGGCGCGGTCGGATTCGGCATCTCCGCTTCCCAAGCGGCAAACGACAAGACATCCGTCGGCCGATCCTGTTCCCGATACTGCCGGTTGAATTCTTGCATCTCGGCGTCGTCGGTCAAGCGCAAAGAAATTTCCCACCCAACGGCCGCCGGCAACTCCGCCCCCAGGCGATCGCCCCACACGGTCGCAATGCTCTGCCAAACCTCTGACCCCACCGGATCGGCCACCGCCGGCAAACAATCCACGTACAAAGTCAACATATAGTCAGTTTAATCAAAAGTGGCACGACTACGGTTGTTTTGATTGTCTTTACTCCCCTCTCCCTCAATGGGAGAGGGGCTGGGGGTGAGGGCGAGACTGTCGCAAACACATTTGAAATGACTATAATTGGTACCGTGCCTCAAGGCGGACAAATGGCTCCCCCTTTCTGCGGAGGTTTTCCGTTGTAATTCCAACCAAAGGCGATCGCCCCTAGCCCAAGGTCACCGCCAACCCCACCAATAGCCCCAACGTCGCCGCCAAAGTCAACGCAAAATGAATCAACGACTGCCCTCGTTTGCGCACCATGTTGCGCATCGCCAGCTTGACGTAGCTTGGTTTGGGTTCGGTGGCCGCCGGGGAAGACGTTGCAGAGGGCGTTGCCGACGTCGTGGCAGAAGGTTCAGGCACCATGGCGGTAGGAAATGGGTTCAATTTTTACTGTACCCCGAATCACCCGAAAAGTCTGTGCGGAATCCAGCCATTTGCCCTGAAACGTGCTGAGGTGGGTCGTGGTGATGACCGTTTGCACACGATCGCCAATGGCCGTCAGCAGGTGCGATTGCCGCTGCAAATCCAATTCTGCCAACACATCGTCCAGCAAAAGCAGAGGAGTTTCCCGCAGTTGCTCGGTCAAAAATTCCAACTCCGCCAACTTGAGCGCCAACACCAACGTGCGCTGTTGCCCCTGGGAAGCAAACGTGCGGGCCGGCACCCCGCCCACCCCCAAGCCCACATCGTCCCGGTGGGGGCCCACCAAACTGGTACCCTGCACCCGTTCCGCCACCGCCCGGGCCGCCAATTGCGCCAAAAAACGCTCCTTCAGCACCTCTGGAGATTCTTCCGTCTGCACCGGCACCTTGGGGGCATAATCCACTTGCAACGTCTCCCCCCCGCCAATGGCAGCGTGCCAACGGGCGGCGATCGGAGCCAACCGCGCCAACAAACGCACCCGCCGCCGCATCACCCGCACCCCCAACGTCGCCAACGGCTCGTCCCACAATGCTAACTGGGTTGCCGCCGCCTCCCCCAAGCGCAACAGGGCATTGCGTTGCCGCACCACCTGCTCGTATTGCCCCAGCAAATCGCCGTAGACCGGCTCCAATTGCCCCAAAATGCGATCCAACCAGTCTCGCCGCCCCTCGGGCCCCCCCCGCACCAAGATCCAAATCCAAACTGGAAAACAACACCGCATTCAGATTGCCCAAAAACTCCCGCTGCCGCTTCACCGTTACCCCGTTCACCGCCAGCGATCGCCCCCCCGCCCGTCGCAACCGCAACCCCAATTCCACCTGCGCCCCC
>JAAUUG010000218.1 GCA_012031195.1 Oscillatoriales cyanobacterium SM2_1_8 | reverse complement strand
TAGTCGTTTTAATTAAGAATGCGCCTGTATAGCTGTTTTGCATAGCGACGAGACAAAACAAGTCGGTTCGCAGGGGCGAAGACCCCGACAATGGCTCTATTGGACTTTCGTTGGGCAAGAAAAAACCGTATCAATTTTAATTAAAATGAATATATAGCTAAATTCATGTAAATTAGGACGTGAACTAGAGGAGTTGTTAAGCAAGGTTCTCCCATGGCAAAACCATACAGCGAAGATTTCCGCCAGAAAGTGATGCACGCTATCGAGGTGGATGGTCTCCCAAAAAGCGCAGTCAGTCGACTCTTTCACATTAGCCGCAACACCATCAACTTGTGGTGCCAGCGCAAAGCAGAAACTGGAGATGTGAAAGCCAAAGTCAGCACGGGTGGACAATCCCAGCGTAAAATCCAAGACTTGGCGAAATTCGCCGAATTTGTCAACCAGCACCCCGATAAAACCCAGCGTGAACTCGCCCAACTCTGGGACGGTGGTGTGAGCCAGCCGACCATTTCCAGAGCCATTGCCAAGATTCGTTACCGCCGAAAAAAAACCTACGGCCATCTCCAAAGAGACGAGGCACAACGAGCCGCCTTTCTGGGGGAATTGGGCGACCCTAGAGGATGTCTCTAAAGAAAATGCTAAGAAACGAGGGTAGATGGAATCCAATGGGTATGAATGGTGATACCCAATGTCACCTCGGAACCAGCAATGACCGAAAGAACATATCCAAGCGATGTCACGGATGAAGAATGGTCGGTGGTCAAGCCCTTGCGGCCTCCCGCCAAATCGGAAACCGTTCGCGGGCGACGACGCACCGTGAACCTCTGTGCTGTGTACAATGCCATTCGCTATATCTGCCGCACCGGATGCGCTTGGGAATACTTACCCCATGATTTTCCGTCGCCTAAGACCGTCTATGGATATTGGCGCAAATGGGAACGCAAGGGGATCTGGCAACAAGTGCACCAAGAGGTGAGGAAGCAACTGCGAAAAAAGCCAAGGGCTCCGAAACCACTACCGCCGGACTTATTGACAGTCAATCTGTGAAGACTACGGATGTTGGGGGTGCGGAAAGAGGCTATGACGGTGGCAAAAAGGTAAATGGTCGCAAGCGGCAGCTCATGGTGGATACGCGCTAATCATTGCGGTACTGGTGCATAGCGCAAATCAAGCGGACAGCGTTGCCGCACAAATGGTGTTAGCGGAAACGGCGTTGAGAGAACCGAGTGTGAGCCATGTCTGGACAGACCAAGGATATCGAGGTCAACGGTTGCAAGAAGTGAGTGCAGCTTGTGATGTGAAGTTGGAGGTGGTGACTCGAACCAGGGGGAGTGTGGTAGAACCGAGGAGGTGGGTGGTGGAGCGAACGTTTGCCTGGCTAGGCAAGCAAAGGCGGTTGAGTAAAGATTATGAGAGACTGCCACAAATGAGTGAGTGTTTTATTTATCAAGCCATGACCGCGTTAATGCTGAGGCGGCTCACGGCTTAATACTCTCTTTACAAATACCTTCTAAGCTTTGTTCGATTTTTTGCTCAGTCATTCATGGCTATCTGCGAGTTTTGATCAACACTTTACTAGCTGTATCTATCTGCTTTGGGTTCAGGATTGATTTCTGCCTTCTTTTATAGGCACATTCTTAATTAAAATGACTATATACCGGGGGCATGACCGGCAACATAACGCCGAAGGTCAGCCGACGTGACTGAGCGAGACGAAGGAACGGTCGGCTGCACCGCCTTGTTAGGTGCGTGCGCTACCAAGGAGAACCTCTTTGACGTTGCCCTTAGTTTGAAAGCTGATGATGAACAAATAAGTCGATAGGAAAAGAGCGCCACCGAATAGAGATAATGAACCTAGCAACAGGCCCGCTCCAGAGAATTTATGCCGCCACGAAACCCATAGTGCCGACAGAGACAACATGAACATGAAATCGAGGTTGAATTGACCGGGCCATGTCATGGTTGCCATGTCGCCAAAAAAGATGGGCAGCAAACCCATGCCGTGATTTTTAGCGACGATAACGGTGTAACCCACAAGAACTGACCAAATGACGATAAGAAAAATGCGGAACAGAGCCATTTGACCTCCGATGTGAGAAATACCGAGTAACACAACAATTAATTGACTTACTCAGAGTAAATCAATTACCTTTCAGGTAATGCAGTGTTCTTATAAGCGCCTAACTAGGTGTTATGCGGCAGATTGGTGGTTTCGCACCCTGACTTTTGAGAAACTGGAGCGCAGGTAGAAAGACCTCTAGCGAAACCTTAACATTCCCGAGCAGGAGCGTCAATTGCAGACAAAGAGGCAAAGATAGGCTTCGGAACCATTGTCGATACACCTCAGGAGGAAGGGCGATCGCCCTCCACGGCAAGCGATAGGCCAAGCACCATCAGCACCAGGGTGATGCCGGGGAAAACGCCGTCCACCAGAGGGGTTCCCCGGCGGCGATCGTCTCCAGGGCTTGTTTGAGGTCGTGGCCCCATTCCGGCACGGCGGGGGGCACCCCCAACCCCAAAAAACCCAATCCGGCCAGGGTCAAAACCGCATCGGCGGCATTGAAGGCCAACAATACGGGCACGTTGGGCCAGACATTGGGGGCGATGTAGCGGGTCAAAATCGCCCACGGGGGCAATCCCACGGTGCGGGCGGCTTCGACGTAGCCTTCGTTGCGCACGCTCAGGGTTTGGTTGCGCACCACCCGAAAGTATTGGGGAATGTAAATCACGCTGAGGGCGATCGCCGCGTTCCAGACCCCGGTGCCCACGGCAAAGGCAATGGCGATCGACAACAACAACCCTGGCAGGGCGTAGAGGGCATCCATGGCCAGGGTCAACATTCGATCCCAGACCCCCCCCCGGTTGCCGGCCCAGAGTCCCAGGGGCACGGCGATCGGCAAAGCGATCGCGGTGGCGGCCAAAACCACTTGCCAGGCTACCCCGATCGCCCCCCAACACCGGGCCAAAATGTCGTGGCCTTGGCGATCGGTGCCAAACCAATGGGCCCAGGAGGGAGGCGCTTCGATGGGGTAATCCAAAAACGTCGTGGGGTCGGCCACCCAACCCTGCTGCCGGGCCCAGGGAAAGGCCAGGGCCGCCACCGCAAACCCCGCCGTGATTGCCCATCCCCACACCTGCCAAGGCGATCGCCCCCCTTGCATCTTCATCAAACCTGACGGCTTTCCCGCAACCGCTTCAGGGTTTTGGGCGGCACCACCAACCCCACGCTTTGATGAAAATCCGCCTGCACTTTGGCGGTCAACATCGTCGATACCCGTTTGACCACCGCCGCCAACACCCCGTTGCCGGTGCGCAGAATCCAGCCCTCCGATCGCTGCAACACAAATTCCGGAAAATGCAACGACACCGCCAAATCCAACGTCCATTCCACCGCCGTGAGGCGGGGGGCCAAATCCGCGAGGTCGGCGGGGGTTTCTTTTTCCTGCAAATCCATGCGGGCATTAAAATCCACCTCGTAGCCCGGATCGGCCATCCCCGGCACCGGCACCGTCTGAATGCGGTACACGCCGTTTGCTTGGGGCAACAAATCCAAGCCGACTTGGGGTTCCACATAAAAACCGAAGGCCCCCACCCGACCCACCCCCAAAGCGTAGCCGGTGGCGCCAAGGGGTTCTGCCCGGAGGGGTTTGGCACACCGCCGAAACCAGCTAGGATGATCGTCCAAGTAGGCGATCGCCGTGGCTTGATCCGTCAGCAAATCCATATACCCCACGTACCGATGTTGAAACACGGTGCAGCGGCGGGGGGAAGAATTTGGCGGAGAATCGGCAGGCACTTTGCTCATACCTTCAGGCTACCAGAAATTCCGATGGCCCTTCCCCTCCCCTACCTGACGATCGCCGATTGGCAACGGGCGCGTTCGTGCCCGATCAAGGTGCATTATGGCAAACGGGGCTATGCCCAAACCGGTGGGGTCAGCGCCTACGCCAAAATGCTGGGGGAGGGGCGCTACATTTTGCACAAACTGGCCCAATTGCGCTTTCCGGAGGGGGAAACGGTCTTGGCCCCCACTTTGGACGAAGGTTTGCGCGCCACGGCGGCTGCCCTCGCCCGCACCCCAGTCACGTTGTTTGAGCCGGTGCTGGTCGCCGGCAACGGTTTGGTGCGGCCCGACATTTTGGAAATGCGGCCCGAGGGGGCGGTGTTGTGGGAAGTCCGCAGCAAAGCCTACAACAGTCAGGGGGCCCGCCCTTTCGCAACAAACGGGGAGACATCGGCAGCGCTTGGCGACCCGCCCTCGAAAGCCTGGCCTTTCAGCGATGGGTGGGGCGGATGCATGGACTTGGGCCCGTTGGCTGCCGGTTGCTGGTGCCCGATCGCGATCGCCCCTGTCCGGTGGATCGCCTGAGCGATCGCTTTCGGTTGCGGCCGGGCCCGTTTCAAGCCGTACCCAGCCGGATGCGGGGCATCCTCGTCGAAGCCTTGGCGCCGATTCCCCCTAACCTGGTGCTGACCGCCGTGGACGTTACCGCCGAAGTGCTCTCCTTGGCCCCGGAACTGGAACCCCAATGGGAAGCCTTGGCGGCGGCGATCGTAGCCGGGAACAAGCCCAGCGCCCCCTTGGGCCCCCACTGCAAAAACTGCGAATTTCCCGACGGATTTCGGGAGTGTTGGGGGGAACTGGCCACGGTCAAACCCCACGTGTTCGATTTTGGCGGCCAACCGATCGCCCTGGCCGAAACCGTGGCCCAGGGGAAAGCCCGGGCTGGGATATTCCGGTCGAAACCCTCGACGAACGGCAACTGCTGCAATGCCAAAGCTGGCAAACCGGTCAAGAATGGCGATCGCCCAACTGGGGCCACGGTTGCAAAAATGCCCTTACCCTTTGCACTTTATTGACTTTGAAACCTCCCGGTGGGCCATTCCGCTGCACGCCGAGCGCCTCCCCTACGAACAAGTTGCCTTTCAGTGGAGTTGCCACACCCAAACCGCCCCCGATGCCCCCCTCCAACACCAAGACTGGCTGGATTTGGACAACCCCGACCCCAACCGCGCTTTTGTCGCCGCGCTGCAGGCATGGGTCGGCGATCGGGGCACCCTCATCGCTTGGGGAAACCACGAAAACACCGTCCTGCGGCAACTCTGCTATCAACTTTCCGATTTCCCCTTGGCCCGGTGGCTGGCCAGCATCGTGAATTTTGGCGATCGCTCCCGCCCCCACCGCCCCGATCCCGCCGTCTCCCTGCGGATTTTGGATCTGCACGAAATCGCCCGCCAACACTACCTGCAACCCCGGCTCCAACGGCAAAACCTCCCTCAAAGCGACCTTGGCCGACCGTCTGGCAAACCAACCCC
>JAAUUG010000217.1 GCA_012031195.1 Oscillatoriales cyanobacterium SM2_1_8 | reverse complement strand
ACCTGCAACGTTGGGGCTGCTGCCGGTTTTGCGTCCGCCTGGATTGGCAGTAGGTATATTTACAAAACTTTACAACGGTGGGGTGGGTTTGGTATGGTGGCCGACAGTCTCCTGGGGCCCAAAATGCCTTGGGAGCAGCCGTCAACCAAGGGTATCCACATGGTTCAGGAAGTGCTGCCAACACGACCGCTTGCCGAGATGTCCGAGTCGCGGCGTTCGATTGGTCGGGAAGAGCATTTGGAGCGGTATCGGACGTCGGCGTGGTACGACGGAGCGGGTGAAATTACCGCCGGCAGCGACAACCGTTCGTTTTGTGTGCGGGCGACGTACACCCTCGAAGCCACGGTGAAGTTGGTGGATGGGGTGTTTCAGATCGGCAACCCCACTTTGGCCGAGGTGTATCGGGCCAAGGGGCGATGCGTGGCGGTGGTCGATCGCACCGTGGCGGAGCTGTACGGTGAAGAGATGCGGGCTTATTTTGCCCACTACGACATTGGGTTGCAGGAACAGGTGTGTCGGGCTTGGGAAGCGGACAAAAATCCGGACACGGTGCTGACCGTTCTCAAGTTTTTGGGGAAGGACGGCTGCGACGTTTCGCGGAACGAACCGGTGTTGGTGGTGGGCGGCGGGGTGTTGAGCGATGTGGCCGGTTTGGCCTGCGCTTTGCACCATCGGCGCACGCCCTATGTGATGGTGGGCACCACGGTGGTTTCGGCGATCGATGCCGGGCCCTCGCCGCGCACGTGCACCAACGGCAGCCAGTTCAAAAACAGTTTGGGGGGTTTACCATCCGCCGGTGCTGACCCTGGTCGATCGCCGCTTTTTCCGGACGTTGGCCACGGGGCACGTGCGCAACGGAGTGGCCGAAATCATCAAAATGGCGGTGACGGACGATCCGATGTTGTTTGCCCTGATGGAAGAATACGGGCCGGCTTTGGTGGAGAGCCATTTTGCCACATTGGTGGGGGGGGAATCCCTGGGGGCGATCGCCGATGAGGTGATTTATCGGGCCCTTTACGCCTACATGAAGCACGAAGGCACGAACATGTTTGAGACCTACCAGGATCGGCCCCATGCCTACGGCCACACCTGGAGTCCCCGGTTCGAGCCGGCGGCCAAACTGATGCACGGCCACGCCGTCAGCATTGGCATGGCCTTTGGGGCGACCTTGGCCGTGGAGATGGGGTGGTTGCCCCCGGGCGATCGCGATCGGATCGTGCGGTTGTGCCAGGCGATGGGGCTGGCGGTGCACCACCCAATTTTGACCAACTTGGAATTGATGGTGGAAGGGCAGAAAAACATGCGGCGGAAGCGCGGCGACGGCGGTTTGTGGGCGCCGTTGCCCACGGGGATCGGGGCCTGCGACTATGCCCAAGAGGTGCCGCCGGCCTTGCTGGAACGGGCGATCGCCGCCCATCGGGTCTACTGCGAGCAACTGGCCGACGGGGGAGCCGGCCGCGAAATGTACCTAAGCGATCTGGGGTTGGCGTAATGACAAAGGAATTGCGACCCATTGCGCCCTTGGGGTTGTTGGTGCAACGGTTGGAAAAGCTGGCGCCCCAAATGCCGGCAGAATTGCAGGGGGAATTGCAAGGGGCTTTGGCCTTGGCGGCCGGATTGGAGCCCTATTTGCGGGCCTGTGCCGCCCCGGAATCGGTGATTTTGCGGGACCTGGTGGCCGCGGCGATCGCCGAAGACTGGGAGGGGCGGTTTGGGGACGGCACCACCACCCGGCGGTTGGAGCGGGAGATGTTGTCGGGGCACGTCGAAGGACAGACCCTGCAACTGTTGGTGCGGCTGATGGGGGCCCGGCGGGTGTTGGAGGTGGGCACGTTTGTCGGGTATTCCGCCCTGGCCATGGCGGAAGGGTTGCCGGAAACCGGGGAAGTCATCACCTGCGAAGTGGATCCCTACACCGCCGATTTTGCCCGCCGCCACCTGGATCGTTCTCCCCACGGCGGCAAAGTGCAAATTGTGGTGGGGCCGGCCCTGGCCACCCTCGATCGCCTCGTGGCGGAAGGGCAGACCTTTGATCTGATCTTTTTGGATGCGGATAAAAAGGAGTACATCGAGTACAGCCGCCGGGCTCTGGACGGCAACCTGTTGGTGCGGGGGGGCCTCCTCTGTGCCGACAACACCCTGTATCAGGGGGAGGCTTACCTCCCCGATCCCTCTGCCAACGGCGCGGCCATTGCGGAATTCAATCGGGCGATCGCCGCCGATCCCCGGTTGCACACCGTGTTGTTGCCGCTGCGGGACGGGTTGACCTTGGCCTACCGGCGATGAAAGGAGCCCTCAAAAGTTTGGGGGCCTTGGCGTTGTTGGCCCTGGTGTGGCCGATGGTAGCCCTGCCCACTTTCGTTGCCTGGGTGTTCAGTTGGGGACGGTGGCGCAAGCCTACGGGGCCCACCGTTCTATGCACCGGGGGGAAAATGACGAAGGCGCTGCAACTGGCACGGGCCTTTGGGCGGGCCGGGTACCGGGTCATTTTGGCCGAAACCCCCAAATACCGATGGTCGGGGCACCGGTTTTCCCGGGCGGTGTCCCGCTTTTGCTTGGTGCCGGTGCCGGAACAAGACCCCATCGCCTACGCCCAAGCCCTCGGCGATATTTGTCGCGAGGAAAATGTCGCCTGGGTGGTGCCGGTGGCCAGTCCCGTCGCCAGCGTCTACGATGCCCAAGCCGCCGCGCAGTTGCCCTGTCCCATGGTTCACGGCGATCCGGAAACCGTGGCCATGTTGGACGACAAATTTGCCTTTGCGAACGGGCCCGGCCTGGGGTTGTCCGTGCCCAAAGTGTTTCGCATCACCGACCCCCGGCAAGTGTTGGACTTTGACTTCCGCGCCGAAACCCGGCCCTACATTCTGAAACGCTTGCGTTACGATGCCGTAGCCCGTCTGGATTTGCGCAAGCTGCCCTGTCCAGACATGGGCCAATACCTGGAAAATTTGGGCATTTCCCCCGAAAACCCCTGGGTGTTGCAGGAATTCATCGCCGGGCAAGAGTATTGCACCCACAGCACCGTCCGGCAGGGCGCCTGCGTTTGCACGTGTGCTGTCCTTCGTCGCCCTTTCAGGTGAATTACCGGGCCGTCGAGCGCCCGCAGATTCGCGATTGGGTGGCCCAATTCGTGCAGGCTTTGAATTACACCGGCCAAATTTCCTTGGATGTCATCGAAACCCCCGACGGGGAAATTTATCCGATTGAATGCAACCCGCGCACCCACTCGGCGATCGCCACGTTTTACAACCATCCCGATGTTGCCAGCGCCTATTTTGAAGAGGGGGAAACCTGCCTCGAGCCCCTACCCCATAGCCAACCGGTGTACTGGTTGATGCACGAATTGTGGCGAGGGGTGACCGGGGATGGGGCCGCCTGGGGGCGCATCCTGCGGGGCCAAGAAGCCCTGTGGGCGGGGGACGATCCCCTCCCCTTTTTGACCGTACCCTACCTGCAAATGGGCGGACTTTTGATGGGCAGCCTCATGGGGGGCAAAGATTGGGTGCGCTTGGACTTCAACATCGGCAAAGTGGTAGAAGCCGGTGGCGATTGAGCCCGTTGTCCCCGAAAGGCGGCAGCATGGGTCAAAACCGGACGAAAGCTGGTAGACTTGCGCCCAAAAAGGGCAGGCAGGTATGGCCAAAGTGTTTGTTTCCGCCGCCCGGGGCGGGTTTGAGGGGGGATTTCGCGACCCGGGGGTGATTGCCGGAGGCACCACCGAAGCCGTGGAAAACATGGCCACCCGCGATTTGCTGGTCACCGAGCTGCGATCGCGCGGGATTGCGGTGGATGCACCGGGGGACGATTTGAGTTCTTCGCAGACCATTGCTTGGATCAACGGACGGGCGGGACGGCAGGATGTGGCCCTCGAAATTTCCCTGGACGGTTCCAGCAATGCGCAGTTGCGCGGGCCACCGCCTTTCACATCGCCAACAACAACGATCGCAAGCGCCATGCCGAGCTGTTGCTGAGCAGCCTGATCCGGCGGGTACCGGAGTTGCCGAGTCGGGGGGCGCGGGCGGACACCACCGGGGCCTTGGGCCGGGTCGCCTTTTGCCGGGACACGGTGCCGCCATCGTTGGTGGTGGAACTGGGCTTTTTGACCAACGCCCAAGATCGACGGTTGCTGCAGACCCGGCGTCGGGATTTTGCGGTGGGCTTGGCCGATGGTTTGCAGGCATGGTTGCGCGAGGTCGGTGGCGGCGGCGGGCCGGCCCAACCCCAACCCCTGGCACCTACCCCGAAATCAGCATTCAGCTCAACGCCGCCAAGTATCCCGAAGCGGGGATTTTGGTGGCAGGGAATGCCTACATTCCCCAAGACATTGTCGATTTGCTGGGGATTCCCCTGGGCAACACCACCTTGCCGCGCCTTCGCTACCGCAACATTGTGTACGTGCAGGCGATCGCCCTGCGGGATTTTGGCGTGGCCGTTTCGTGGGACAACCGCAACCGCGCGGTGGTGCTGAAAACCATTTTTCGGAACTGCGTGGGGCAAATCGATCGGATTTTGGGGTTGGGAGCCACCTCCGAAGTGCAATTGGAATTGTTCCTGAAAAACAACAACGAAAATGCCTTGGTCACCTTTCGGGATTTGCCCCGGCTGTACCGCGAAGAAGGGGCGATCGAAGGCATCAACTACGACATTGCTTTTTGCCAAATGTGTTTGGAAACCGGCTTTTTGCGGTTTGGCACCGACGTGAAGCCCGAGCAGAACAATTTTGCCGGATTGGGGGCGGTGGGGGGCGGGGCCGTGGGCGCCACGTTTCCCGATCGCCGCACCGGTGTGCGGGCCCACATCCAACACCTCAAAGCCTATGCCACCACCGCGCCCTTGGTGCAACCGCTGATCGATCCGCGCTTTCCGTTTGTGAGTCGGGGGGTGGCCCCCCTGGTCAGCCAGTTGGCGGGACGGTGGGCGGTCGATCCCCTCTACGGCGATAAAATTTTGGCCCTGGTGCGGCGGCTGTACGAGTCGGCGGGGTTGTTTTAAGCCGGGAAAATCCACGACTTGGCGGAACGCGCTGGCTACAATAAAAAACAGTGTGTTTTGAGCCTGCTGTGTTGGATGCTTCTTTTGCGGCCGAACTGCACCAGCGCCGCCAACGTTTCTACGAAAAACTGGGCGATCGGGCGGCGGTGGTGGGCAGTGCCCCCCTGGCGGTACACCACAACGACGTGGAATTTCCCTACCGTCAAGACAGCGACTTTTTTTATTTGACCGGTCTGAACGAGCCGGAGGCCGTGGCTTTGTTTGTGCCCAGCACCCAGCAGCATCGGTTTGTGTTGTTTGTGCGGCCCCCGCAACCCCGAAGCGGAACGCTGGGCCGGCAAACGGTTGGGGGTGGAAGGGGCCAAAGAGA
>JAAUUG010000216.1 GCA_012031195.1 Oscillatoriales cyanobacterium SM2_1_8 | reverse complement strand
CCACCCGCCCCAAACGCCCCCGCAAGCCGCCCAGTGGGAAGTCCCCCGCCCAATTTTGGGTGGATGCCAGTACCGACAATCTGGGGCTGGCGATCGCCACCGACCGCAAATACGGTTGGGATGCGCAACCCGACACCCTGCGCCTGAGCGTGCTGCGATCGCCCGAATGGCCCTGCCCCGGAAGCGATCGGGGCCCCATGCATTTGCCCTGCGGCTGTATCCCCATGGCGGCGATTGGCGCAGCGCAGGCATCGTACGCCAAGCCTGGGAATTCAACACGCCCCTGATGCCCTGCGATCCCACCCCGTTGCCAACCCAATCGGAAGCAAACATCGTAATCACGGCGCCAAATTGGATCGTGAGCGCGTTCAAACCCGCCGAAGATGGTCAGGGATGGGTTTTGCGTGTCTACGAAAGCTGGGGCCAAACCACCACCGCCGAGATTGCCTTGGCCTGGCCCCTCCAGCGGGTGCAACGGTGCGACTTGATGGAAATCCCCCAGCAGGAAATTGCGGTGGCGTCCGACCGGTTTGCTGCTACCCTCACCCCGTTTGCCATCGCCACTTTTTACCTGACTTTTTTTGGGGTCAAACCCACGGCTAGGCCGGCTCGCCAATGGTAGCCACCACCGGTTGCAGCCGAGCCACCAAATCCGCCGCCAAGGGTACATAGCCAAGCTCGATCGCCAGTTTTTGGCCTTCCGTCAGCCCCCAAGCCAAAGCCGCCCGCAATGCTGCCGGCACCTCGGGGCGATCGTATTGCCGGTAAGCCAAAATCCAGGTGTAGCTGGCAATGGGGTAGGCCGTCTCCCCCTTGGGATCGGGTACAAACGCCAAGAAATTCTCCGGAAACACAATCTCGGTCAACGCCGCCGCCGCCGATTCCACCCCTGGCGCCACAAATTGCCCCGCCTGATTTTCCAGCATGGCCATAGAAAGCTTGTTGGTGCGGGCGTAACCAAATTCGGTGTAGCCGATCGCCCCCGGGGTGAGTTGAATTTGGGCCACCATGCCCTCGTTGCCTTTCACCCCTGTGCCCGCGGGCCAGGCAATGCTGGCCCCGACGCCCGGCCCGTCTTGCCATGGGGCCGAAATGGCGCTCAGGTGCTGGGTAAAAATCGTGGTGGTGCCGCTGCCGTCCGCCCGATGGGTCAACAAAATTTCCAAATCGGGCAAATTGGCCCCTGGGTTCAGGTTCGTCAGCGCCGGATCGTTCCAGCGCGTGATTTTCCCCAAAAAAATGTCCGCCAGCGCCGATCGCGACAATTGGAGGGTTTCCACGCCCGGCAAATTGTAGACCACCACGATCGCCCCGGCGGTCATGGGCACCAACACCACCCCCCCGGGCCATCTTCGCAATGTCATCGGGGCGCAGACCCACATCGCTGGCGGCAAAATCCACCGTTTCGTTCAAAAATTGGCGGATGCCGGCGACGCTGCCCACCGACTGGTAATTGATCTCCACATTGGGCTGGAGGGCGTTAAATTCCCGAAACCAGCGCTGGTAAAGCGGAAACGGAAACGAAGCCCCGGCGCCATTCAGGGCCACCGGTTGCCCCCCCGCCACCGTTTCCCCCTTGGGCTGCCCCGTGGGCGCGCCCCCATCCTCCGGGGCCGCACAGCCGCCCAGAACCAACCCCAACCCCAAATGCAACACCCGTCGCCGCGAAAGGGAAAAATTCATGGTTTGTGCCTACACCCGACCGATCGCCAGACCTGCCACCAGCATCCCAATCACCAAAAACGGTTGGGCACTGGCCTGATATTTCACATCGTTCTTCAGCGGATCCCGCAGGAAGTACATATCTTGAAAAGTGATTTGGGGCAACACCAGCAAACTCAGAATCACCGCATACAGGTTTTGCCCGATGTAGACCAAATAGCCAGCGATCGCAAACTGAAACACATCGATCGCCGTCGCTGAGATCAAAGCGGCCTCCTGCACCCCAAACATCACCGGCAAAGACTGCAGACCAAGGGCGCGATCGCCCTCCACGCTCTTGAAATCATTCACCACCGCGATGCCCAGCCCCGCCAAACTGTAAATCATGGTCAGCACCACAATTTGCCAGGTGAGGGTGCCAAACAGGGCATGGCCCGCGCACCAGGGCAGGGCAATGTAGCTGGCCCCCAGGGCATAGTTCCCCAGCCAACCGTTTTGCTTGAGCTTCAGGGGAGGAGCCGAGTAAATGTAAGCCAGAAACGCCCCCAGCAACGTAATTTTGGACAACACAAAATCGGTGTGGCCCGTCCGCCAATCCAAGAGCAGCGCCAGCGCTCCCCCCGCCCCCAACAACCCGATAATTTGGGCCTTCACCCGCCACAAAGGAATGGCCCCGGACGGAATCGGCCGGTAGGGCTCGTTGATCGCATCGATTTCGCGATCGTAATAATCGTTCATGGTTTGGGTATAACCTGCCATCAGCGGCCCCGACAACAACATGCAGGCCGCCGCCACCAGCACGTTTTGCCACGTCCAGACAAAATTGCCCGACGAAGCCGCTCCGCAGAGCACTCCCCAAATCAACGGAATCCAAGTGATCGGCTTCATCAATTGCAAATGCAACGTCCAGATGGAAGTCGCTCCGGTGGTAGCCCCCTTCATCCCTAGCATTTGTCGGGTGCGGGCCGCCTTGCTGTCCGGTGGCGTGACGCTCATGGTTTTCTGCGGCAAAACAAACATTTTTAGTGTCGCACATCCGGCCCCAGTGCTGCGAACCCCAAGTTCCGAGAGATTAACCGTGGATTGGGGTATCCTCGTTTACAATAAATGACATCGTTTTAGCCCTATCCCAACCTCTATGATCGCAACGGAAGCCTCGCAGCCGGCTAGCGGGAACACCAGTGGGAGCACCAATGGGAGCACCAGTGGTACCGTCATCGATACCGTGAAGGTATCCAAGGTCGAGCGGCTCAAGGAGCGGAGCCACTACCTGCGGGGGCCGTTGGATCGGGAGTTGACGGACGGCAACCCGTTCTTCAGCCAGGATGGCATCCAAATTCTCAAGTTTCACGGGTGTTACCAGCAGAAAGATCGGGATTTCGAGAAAGCCAAGGTGCGCGGTGAAGCCCCCGCCTACAGCATGATGTTGCGCACCCGCAGTCCCGGCGGCTTCATCCCGTGGCAGTTGTATTTGGCGTTGGATCGCCTGGCTGATCGCTACGGCAGCGGCACCCTCCGGGCCACCACCCGCCAAGGTTTTCAGTTGCACGGCATCCTCAAAGCCAACCTGAAGGAAACCATTTCCGACATTGTGCACCACCTGGGTTCGACCGTGAGTGCTTGCGGCGACATCAACCGCAACGTGATGGCTCCGCCGGCCCCGTTTTACGATCGCCCGGCCTACGTTTATGCCCGGCAATACGCCGACAACCTGGCCGACTTGTTGGCGCCCCAGGGCGGGGCCTACTACGAGATTTGGTTGGATGGCGAAAAGGCCGTGACCGCCGAAGCCCCGGAAGTGACCGCCGCCCGCACCCAACAGGGACGGGGCAAAGCGAAAACGGTGTTTGAGCAGGGGGACGAGCCGATTTACGGCACCCAGTACATGCCCCGCAAATTCAAAATCGCGATCGCCGTGCCCACCGACAACTCGGTGGACTTGTTCACCAACGATTTGGGGTTGGTGGTCATTGTGGACGATGCCGGGGCGTTGTTGGGATTTAACGTATACGTGGGCGGGGGCTTGGGTCGCACCCACAACGACGAACGCACCATTGTCCGGATGGCCGACGGCATTGGGTTTGTGCCCGCCGCCGAAATTTATGAGGTGGTCAAAGCCGTGGTGGCAGTGCAGCGGGACTTTGGCGATCGCTACAACCGCAAACACGCCCGGTTGAAGTACTTGCTGGCGGATTGGGGGGTGGCCAAATTCCAACAAACCCTCTTGGATTATTACCCCGAACCCCTGGCCCCGTTGCATCCCCTGCCGGAATTTCGCTACCAGGATTATTTGGGTTGGCACGATCAGGGCAACGGCAAATCCTTTTTGGGGATTTCCATCGAAAATGGCCGGATTGGCGATCGCCCCACCTTGCAACTCAAAACCGCGTTGCGGGAAATCGAGGAGCAGTACCAATTGCCGATGTACCTGACCCCCAACCACAATGTTTTGCTGGGGGACATCGACCCGCAGCACCAAGGCGCCATTGATCGAATTTTGACCAAGTACGGGGTGGCGGCCCCGGAGGCGATCGAGCCCCTTACCCGCTACGCCATGGCCTGTCCGGCGTTGCCCACCTGCGGGTTGGCCATCACCGAGTCCGAGCGGGCCATCCCCAGCGTGACCGAGCGGTTGCGGCAACTCTTGAATCAAATGGGTTTGCCGGAAGTGAGTTTTAGCACCCGGATGACCGGTTGCCCCAACGGTTGCGCCCGTCCCTACACCGCCGAAGTGGGGTTTGTGGGCAGCGGCGTCAACGAGTACCAAGTGTGGTTGGGGGGCAGTTTTGACGGGTTGCGGTTGGGTCAACCGGCGATCGAGCGGCTGCCCCTCGCCGACCTGGAAGCCTACTTTGAACCGCTGTTTGCCTACTACCAACGCGATCGCCAAACCCAGGAGCGATTTGGCGACTTCTGCCACCGCAAGGGGTTGGCCGATTTGCAGGACTTTGCCGAGAAGTACCGGGCCCCCAACAAACCCCGCGATCGCCGGCACCGCATTACCCTATCCCCCAAGGTCTACGATCGCCTGAAGGAGATGGCCGAAGAGCAAAACCTCTCGATGAAAGAGCTGGTGGAAGAAGCCGTCCGCCGTCACCTGTTTGCCGAAACCGAATAGCGCCAACCCAAACCGTAACCAAAATTGCCGACGGAAGCAGGCGGAAACGGTAAAAATGTGACAAAATAAAGCGCACATTTGTTCGTGCCCCCGCATCCAGGGACGTTCCGCAGATACTAAGGCAGACACCGAGGCGAGCCGTGGTCGAAACCAGCGATCTCAAGATGACCGCCGTGCTTTCGGCACCGGGCGAACTGGTTGCCGTTTTGCGACAGGTCGTAGATTTGTACAACAACGGGCACCAAGCCCCCACGTTGCAGGCGTTGCAGTCCCTGGTCGTGCAGTTGCAAGCGCAAGTCAGCGCCGAAGAGACCCTGTTGGTGGCTGCCAATGTCGAGGAAGATGAGGAATCTACGTTTTTGAAGAGCTGGAGCGACATCCTGAGCGTTGAAGTGTACGTAGACACCGAAATTTACGCCTCTCCCGAAGCGCCGTCCTTGGCCAAAGCCTATCAAGAATACCAAAAAGCCACCACGGACTATTTGCAGGGTTGGCAAGAGGTGGCCCAACAACTCGGCAGAGGGCCCGCTATAACCCCCGAAAACATGGCCCCCCGGAAAATGCAGTTCCGACCCTGCGGCGCCCCCGCCCCCGCCCGCACCGGGG
>JAAUUG010000215.1 GCA_012031195.1 Oscillatoriales cyanobacterium SM2_1_8 | reverse complement strand
TCTCGTCGCTATGCAAACAGCTATATAGTCTTTTTAATTAAAACCGACACAATTTTTTCCTGACCAACGAAAGTCTAATAGAACCAGTACGGGGGGCTTCGCCCCTGCGACCCGACTTGTTTGTCTCGTCGCCATACAAAACAGCTATATAGTCAATTTAATTAAAAATGGTGCGACTATGATTGTTTTGATTGCCTTTACTCCCCTCTCCCTGCCTGGGAGAGGGGCTGGGGGTGAGGGCAAGATTGTCGCAAACACATTTGAAATGACTGTATATTCGGGTAGGTTCGGACATCGAAAGGACAGGGGGTTTGGGGGCTGTGCCGTTCGGCTGAGCGCTCACGCCGAAGCCCCCAGCCAGGTTCATCCCCTGCACCCCGTTTCAATCAAGTTGTTTACAGCTCTGCTGGCAGTGCGTTGGTCACCCACCAAGTTTGGGTTGGCTCTGCCGTGCAAGGCCCCACCTCCCTATAATTGGGGCGGCACTTGCGCCAACCTTACCAAAACCCTCGGGCCGTTTGGCTCGGGCGCAGGTCGGACGGGGATGCAACCGGAGGGAGAGCAAAAACTTTGGCACCGCCACAACTGCACATTTGGTGTCCGGATTTGTTGACGGCGACGGGGGGCATTCAATGCTACCTGCGTTTTTTGAGCCAATCCCTGATCGCCCTGTTTCCAGAGACCGCCTACACCATCTTCAGCAAAAACCGATCGGGCCGGCCGCGGCAGCCCATTTTCAGCAAGAGCTGGCGGGCGATCGCCCCCGCGTGCAAGTGGTGGGATTGGGCAACACGGCTCCCCGCTGGCGAACGTTGCGGTTTGCCCAGGCGATCGCCCGGCGGGCTGTACTGGAGCGACCCACGGCCATTTTGTGTGCCCATGGCAATTTTGCGCCCTTGGCCCTCAAACTGCATCAGGGGTTGGGGATTCCCTACGGCTTGACGGCCTACGGGGTGGAAGCTTGGGGCGAGGGGCCCACCCAACCCTGGCGGCGGGCCCGTTGGATTTGGAGCATCAGCACCTACACGGGCGATCGCCTGGTGGCCGATCGGGGGGTGGATCCCAGCCGCATTGCCCTGCTGCCCTGCACCTTTGCCGCTGAACGGTTTGCCGTGGGGCCCAAACCCCCATCCTTGGTGGAACGCTACGGCGTGGGGGATGGTCAAGTCATTTTGACCGTCGCCCGCCTGGCGGCCAACGAACGGTACAAGGGCGTAGATCGGGTGTTGCGGGTGCTGCCACGGCTACCCAACGCCTACTACCTGGTGGCCGGCAAAGGGGATGATTTGCCCCGGTTGCAGGCTTTGGCGGCGGAACTGGGGGTCGGCGATCGGGTGCGGTTTGCGGGATTTGTGCCCGATGCCGAACTGCCCGATCTCTACCGGCTGTGCGATGTGTTTGCCATGCCCAGCACCGGCGAAGGTTTTGGCATCGTCTTTTTGGAAGCCCTGGCCTGCGGCAAACCCGTGGTGGGCGGCAACCGGGACGGCACCACCGAAGCCCTGGCCAACGGTCGCCTGGGCACATTGATCGATCCCGAAGACCCGGAGGCCCTAACCCAAGCGATCGCCACGGCCCTGCAAACCGTGGATGCCCCCGAAGCCCCCCACCAACGGCGGCAAAGGGCGATCGAAACCTTTGGCCCCGATCGCTTTCGGCAACGGCTGGCGGAAATCTGCCAAAATTGGCTGTAGCTTCTCACCCCATCCCTGCCGTGACCACCGAAACCCGCGCTGAAATCAACCAACGGTTGGGGGCGATCGCCGAAACCCTGGGCATCCCCCAAATCGAGCGGCACCTGTTTTTGTGCGCCGATGCCACCGTCCCCAAATGCGGCGATCGCGAAACCAGCCTGGCCGTGTGGGAACACCTGAAACGACGGCTCAAGGAATTGGAACCTGCAACCCCAAGTGTTTCGCATCCAAAGGCCAACTGCCTGCGGGTCTGTGCCGCCGGGCCGATCCTGGCCATCTATCCCGATCGCGTGTGGTATCACTCCGTCACCGTCGAAGCCCTGGAACGCATTTTGCAAGAACACCTCCTGGAGAATCGGATCGTCGCCGATTTGGCCTTTGTGACCCCGCCCCCTTGCCTGCCCTCTCCGGAAAAACATGACCACCAAGCGGATCGCCCTGGAAATGGGTGCTGATACCGACGGCCACCGTGGCCCTGCTGGGGATGGGTCTGTACGCTGCCCTCCCCCAAATCCTGCGCAGCCAAGCCGAACGTGCCCTCAGCCAAAGTTTTGGGTTGCCCGTATCCCTCGCTACCGTGAACTTCAACCCCTGGGCCGGTCATCTGGAGGCCAACAATTTGGTAGTGGCCAACCCCCCTGGCTTCACCACCCCATACTTTTTGCAAGTGCGGCGGTTTGCGGTGGCGGTGGCCCCTTGGTCGTTGTGGGGGAAAACGGTTCACGTCAAAACCTTTGAATTGGAAGGGTTTCAGATGAACCTGGAGGCCGGCAACAATGGCCTCAACATGGCGGCAGTGGTGACCCGCTGGCTGGGGCAGCAAACCCAAGGGGGTGGGCCCGATCGCTCAGATCCTGAACGTCGGATCAAAGCCGATCGCCTGTTGGTGAAAGACGTGGAAATTTCAGCCGGCTGGCGGTGGTGGGTCTCACCCTCCGCTCCGACACCGTGCGGTTTCCCACCATCGACGATGCCAACCTCCAAAACACCGACGGCAGTGGCTTTACCACTTCAGAACTGCTGTTGCGGGTCGCCGCCAACGCCTCCAAAAACGCCACGAAGGAGAATTTGGGCTCCCTCACCCTCCCCTTGATTCGGCAACTCAACGAAGCCGCCCGCCAACTTCCCTAAAATGATTTTGCGGTTTTTAGAGGGTCAACCATGGGTCAGCTTTCCCGGCGGGGTGTACCAGTGGCGATCGCCCTGGGTGTGTTGCTGTGGCCAACAGCGCTTCCCCCAGCGTCCGAACGCTCGGTTTTCCCGACCAGTGCTTGGGCACAATCGCGAGCCCAACGACGCATCGCGGTCTTGGATTTTGACTTTAGCAACGTCAGTTCCCCCAACCTCTTGAACGCTTATCCGGGCATATCGCGGGGGGTGAGCGACATTTTGGTGGATCGCCTGGTGAAAAACGGCACCTTTCGTTTGATTGAGCGCAGCCGCATCGAAGCGGTGATGCGGGAGCAAAACTTTGGGGCCAGCGGTCGGGTGGATGCCGCCACCGCGGCCGAGATCGGCAAAATTTTGGGGGTGGATGCGGTGGTGATTGGCAGTGTCACCCGTTTGGACGTGCAAAACCGGCGATCGGGCTTTGGCGGCGGGTTTCTGCCTTTTGGGTTGGGGGTAGCCACCACCGATGTGGATGCCTACGTGCAACTAAATGTGCGGTTGGTCAACACCACCACCACCGAAATTGCCGCCGTGGCCGAAGGCACCGGCAACACCAGCCAATCGGATTCTGCCGTCGCGGCCTTTGGATTTTCCGGGGGCGCTGCCGGTGGGGCCGCCACCAGCAATACCGAAAAACCGATCTTCCTGGCTACCGCTCAAGCCGTGGATCAGGTCACGGAACAATTGGTGGCCAGCGCCCCCAAGGTGGCCGCCGCGGCCCGGGTCGCCAATCCGACTTTGGTAGCGGATGTAACCGGCAACACGATTACCTTGAACCAAGGGCGCAACGCCGGCTATGAAGTGGGCACCACCGTGGCGATCGAGCGGGTAGGTCGGGAGGTAAAAGACCCCTCCACTGGCAAAGTCCTGCGGCGGATCACCCAGCCGGTGGGTCAAATTCAACTGACCGAAGTCACCGATACCTACAGCGTGGGGCGCATTGTCTCTGGAGCCCGGATTTTGGTGGGAGATACGGCCAAGCCCGCCAACTGATCCATCCTTGCCCCCCCAATTTTGCCAGCCCCATCGTTAGGCGGTGGGGCCTTTTTGGCGATCCCGTGGTATTTTGTAGCCACTTTGCGCCGCAAGGCACAATACCGCAAGGGTGGGCGGATGGTTCGGGTCAAGAGCGCAGACATGGCATCAAGCCAACGGCGCGCCAAAATTGGGCGATCGCCAGGTTTGGGCAGGGTTTTGGTCAATCCGACAGACGGGCACAGATCTAGGTATTGGCAAGGTAGGCAGAGGGAATTATGGCATCAGGGACATGGGAGAACCAAGAGCAACTGTCGGCAGGACTGTTGGCCGATAGCGCCGACGGTCTGATGGACGACTTGTTTTCGGAAGTGGAAAAAATGCTACGGGTGACCAGCGCCCGCAATGAAGCTTTGCGCACCGGCACGCTGACCACCCCGGTCGAGCCACCGGCAGCATCCCCAGAAGCGATGACCCCTGCCGGCAAGTTGGCCCTGCGGGGCGATCGCCCCTCACCTTGGAAAAAGTAGACCTTAGCCACCTCGAATTGCCGACTTTGGTCGTCGCCGGCCCCCAGTCGTCGAGCCGCCGCCGGCGCCCCCGCCTCGCCCCTGGCGATCGCCCCGATCGATTTGTGGATCGGCTCTTGATTGTTGCCGCCTTGTTCTCGGTCTTGACCACGGTTTTGATGTGGTCTTTGCAGAAAGGTTTGGGGTGGTGGCAAACCGAGCCGACGGTCGCCGTTGCCCCCAGCGCCCCCCCCGCCGATCCAGTCACCGCCCAGTTTGCCGATACCCTGCGGCAATCCTTGACCAGCCTGAACACACCAAGTTCGCCGGCCCCAACCGCCGGTCAGGCTCCCGCCCCCAACGTTTTGCCCCCCATCAATGCCGTCAGCGGCATTCAGCCCATTTACATTCCGGTGTATCAACCGCCGGCCGTGCCGCCCCAAGCCCTGAGCGCCGCGGCCCCCGACCGTCGCCCTGCCCGAAGTGCCGGCGGTGGTCACCAAACCGGCCCCGCCGCCCAAAGCCACTCCGGCCCCCGTGGTCGCCGCTGCCGAAGCCCCATCCCTCCGCCATACGTTGCTGGGGGTTTTGGAACTGGGCGATCGAGCTTCGGCCATGGTGGAAGGCAGCGGCACCGTGCAAACCGTCCGCATTGGTGAACTGGTGGTCGGCAGCAACTGGGTCTTAAACGGCATCAACGGCCAAGAGGCCACCTTCACCCGGGGGCGCGAAGCCCGCACCGTCGGCGTCGGTCAGAAATTTTAAGGACAAGGAAGCACAGTCATTTTAATTAAAACTGACACAGTTTTTTCCTACCCAACGAAAGTCTAATAGAACCAATACGGGGGCTTCGCCCCTGCGACCCGACCTGTCTTGTCTCATCGCTATGCAAAACAGCTATACAGGTGCATTCTTAATTAAAATGACTATATAGCTGTATTTGGGTAGATTCGGACATCGAAGGAAGAGAGGGTTTGGGGGCTGCGCCCCCAGCTAGTTCACCCCTGCACCCCGTCCTAGCCAAGCTGTTTACAGCTATAGTCATTTCAAATATGTTTGCGACAATCTTGCCCTCACCCCCAGCC
>JAAUUG010000214.1 GCA_012031195.1 Oscillatoriales cyanobacterium SM2_1_8 | reverse complement strand
AGGGGTGAAACCCCTGGCTGGGCTGCGCCCCAACCCCCCTTTTCTTTCGATGTCCAAACCTATCCGAATATAGCTGTATATCTAGTTGCCTATTTTCGGACACCACACCCGAAATTTCCAGAAAACTTCCCGGAAGGGGCACCAAGCACTGCCAGGGGAAAACCCTAGGTTCTCGCGAATTTTGGAACCGTTCTTAAATTTTTCACACCAGAATTCTCTACCCCCCAGACCCCTCCAGGTACCTTGCGGATCGCGGCAGGGGCATGGGAACGGCAGGGAAGACTTGACAACTATAGCAAAGTCTCCCGGTCGGAGCAATCGACGGTTAGTCCCAAAGTTGCGCCAGGATGGTGTTTGGGGAAAGGGCCGCCAGGGGTTGCCCCGCCGGTGCCTGCACAAATTTGAAATTGGGCTGAGGCGGCAGCAATTTGGCGGGGTCGGTGGCCCCAAACAGGGCCAACAGGTTGGCTTCGACCGCAACCCCGATGTGCATGGGGGCGCTGTCGGTGCACAAAAACAGGTTGGAGCCGGCAATGAGGGCCGCCAATTTGCCCGTGTCCGGCGGCGACAAGGTTTTGAGGGTCGGGACGGTGGCCGCCAAAGCGGCGGCGATCGCCCCATCTTCGGGCCCCTTCAGCAGCAAAATCGGCAACTCGGGGGCCTTTTCCTGAAGACCCTTTAGCACTTCGGCCCATTGGGTGGCCGGATAAATTTTATCGATGCCTTTGATTTGGGAAAGAAGGCTGGCGCCGGCGTGCAGGGCAATGTAGCCACCGGTGATGCCCAAAGCCATGCGTTCGCGGTTGGCCCAGTCCAAATCGGTCTTGGCGACGGCAATGCGCATTTTGGGCGGTGGGGTTTTGAGCCGCAAACCTTTGACCAAGTCGTGGTAGGCATGGGCTGCGTACTGGTGGCCGTTGTAGGGGACGCGATCGGTCAAAAAGAGGCTGTCGCCGTAGCCCACCCGTTGCGGAATGCCCGCCAGCCACAAAAACAACCCAATGTTGGCGTTGCGGCCCAAGGACAGGGCGATCGCGTATTCCTGTTCGCGGAGGGTGCCCAGCAGGTTGGCCCAGTCCGCCAGGCTGTTGCGGGCTTTGAAGTCAAACGGTCGGGGGGTGGCCGTCACCGGGCACAGCCGATAGGCGGCCAGGGCGCGTGGTTCCACCACCACGTCGATCGCTGCGGTGGGAAAAGACTGCTGCAGGGTTTCGAGGGTCGGGAAAAACAGCAGTTGATCCCCGATTCCTCCGGGCACAAGGGCAAGAATGCGCATACGGCGGACGTGCGGAAGATGCTTTCGATCGTACTAGGGACGGGCCCCAATGGCAATTCCCGCTTGCCAAGCCACCAAGGCCTGCACCAACCCCGCCAAGGTAAATTCTTGGGCTTCGCAATCTACCCGACCCAACACCGCTCGACAGGTTTCCGAGGTGCTGGGGCCGATGGAGGCGATCGCCGTGTTGGGCAACCACTCCCGCCAAGCGGGATCCGCCCCATCCAGCAACTGGGCAAAATGGTGAACGGTTTTGCTGCTGGCAAAGGTGATGGCATGAATTTCCTGGGCCCGCAACGCTTCCACAATGTCGGGGGCCACCCCCTCAGGGCAACCCGATTCGTACACCGGCACGGTTTCGATCCGACCGCCCCGCTCCTGCAAACGCTTGAGGGCGGCGGTGCGTCCCCCCGATTCTACCCGTGGAAACAACACCCGCTGTCCGGGGACAAGGGGCAGGGTCTCGGCCAAACAGTCCGCCGTAAAATCCGCCGGCACAAAATCGGCCCGCAACCCATAGGCCAACAGGGCTTGAGCGGTCTGCCGCCCCACTAGGCCAGACCCACCCCCGCCAAGGCCCGGCTGTCGCGACCATGGTGGGCCAACCGCTCCCAAAAGGACTCCACGCCGTTGACCGAAGCCAACCACAGCCAGTCGTAGTCCGATAACGTGGCGATCGCCCGATCGCACGGTTCCCAGGTCGAAGGGGGCAACACGGCCAGGGTCGGCATTTCCAGGGTGCGGGCCCCCACCGCCTGCAACCGATTCGCCAAATCCTCCCCCTGGGCGGCGGCACGGGTCACCAAAACCGTTTTGCCAGCAAGCGGCAACGGCGCGGGAAATTCCGGCCAAACCCCCACCACCGCCACCAGGGGTGAGAGGTCTACCCCGGCCGTATCGAGGGCGATCGCCCCCAAGGTGCTCTCCCAACAGCGATACCGGGCGCCCCCCACATCCCGCAACAAGGTCACCGGCGTTGTGGACGGTTTTCCTGCGGCCAAAAAACGCTCCTGCCAGGCCGGCAAAGTGTTCCCCCCCATCAACACCACCACCGTCGGCAATGCAGCCAACGCCTCCCAAGGCAAAGTGTCCAGGGCCGTCGCCGTGACAATTGCCACCGCCGGTCGATCGCGATCGGTCAGGGCCACCCCCGCCAACAACGGCCCCCCCAAGGCGCTCGAAACCCCCGGCACCACCTCCCAGGGAATGCCCGCTTTTTGCAAAGCCCCCAGCTCCGCCGTCAGCCGCCCAAAAATTCCGGGATCGCCCCCCTTGAGGCGCACCACCCGCTGACCGGTTTGGGCCAAATCCACCAACAATTGGTTGATATCCGCCTGTTCCGGACTGGGTTTCCCCCCCCCGCTTGCCCACCCAATGCACCGTGGCCCTTGGCGCCAACCGCAACAGGGCCCGATCCACCAGGTCGTCGCATACGATCGCCTCGGCGTCGGCCAACACCGCTTGGCCCCGGGCCGTGAGGGACGCTGCCCCCAGACCGGCCCCCACCACGTATACCGTCATGCCAGCAGGCGTGCCCAAATGGCTTCCCGATCCAACCCCTCTTCCACCCCGGCCACCGCCGGCTTCAGCCGCTCGGGCAACCCCAACACAAATTCGTTGCGATCGGCCCCCATCGACTCGCAGGCAATTTGCACGGCGGTCAGTTCCCGCCCCGACAACCGCGAAAAGAAACTCGCCAAAACCCCCGCCTCCAGATGGCAACTGGGCCGGTGCATTTTCGGCAAGGGCTTGGCATAGGGGGAATTCCGGGTTTTCACCACCAAAAATCCCTGCTCTTGGTGAGCAATGTCCAACTCAAATCGCCCCCAGCCGTGGGTTCGCCAACATTCCTGCAAACACAACCCAAAGAGCTGCATCTCCATGTCGGCCACCGGCATTCCGTAATACTCCGTCAGCCACTCCACAAAGCGGGAGTAAAAACTTTTCCCCCACCACTTGCCACAATTGAACAAAACCAGCCGTGCCGCCTGCCCGGTTTCCTTGGCCAGCCCTTCGTACAAAGCCGCAATCAGGGTGTCGGGCACCGCCAACAGGCGATCGCCCCGCCGATTCTCCAGCAACCCCATCTCCAATTCGCCACGGACGTAGCTCCGATACTCAAAATAGTTGCCGGGAACCCGGCTGTCCTGAATCAGATCGGCGACAGAAATCATGACTTACCTCTCCAATGGTTCGTTTTGCCCACTTCCTCCCCCCAGTATGTATAGCTGTAAACAGCTTGGTTGGGACGGGGGGCAGGGGTGAAACCCCTGGCTGGAGGCTTCGCCCCCAAACCCCCTCTTCCTGCGATGTCCGAACCCACCGAAATGTAGCTATACCAGTATCTAACTGAGAAAATGCCCCCAATGAGGCGCCACCTCAGTAAATCAGGGTAACTTGAGCCGTGGTGAGAAATGGCTGCAACAAGTTCATCTGGGTTTCGTTGAGGTGTTGCCGCACCTGTTGGTTGAACAATTTGTACACCACCTCGTTGACTTTTTTGGCTTCGGGGCCGGAGACCTGCTCCAACCACCCCAACAACTGCTGCTTGAGCAAGCCCTCGTCGTCGGTCAGGATGCCCATGGCACAGTAGCGCAACACCAACAACAACCCTTGGAGCGCTTTTTTGAGGTCGGCTTCGGCCACACCGGGCAACGATGGGCTCAATTCGTCGGCGACCGCCTGCACCATGGTCAATTCCCGATCGCGCAAAATCCGATACGTCTCCAGGCGATCGGGGATGGAAGCCACATAGGATTCCAAAACCTTGAGGTCGCCATCGGCTAAAAACCGCTCCTCTGCCCGTGCAATCAGTTCCTGTAGCTGTCGATTCATCCCTTACCTCTGCGCTGCGATTTCTTGGCGTTGGTTTGCTGACCCCCCAAAAAAACGGGCCCGGTCAGCAAGAAATTCAGAAAAAAGCCGAGATGTCGCCCAAAAAATCCTCCAGGGTTGCCAGGTCTTCGGGGGGTTCTGGGCTGGGCTCGTCATGGAGCGGAGCCTTGGCGATCGCGCCGATGGAAACACGACCTTCCCAGGGCAATTGGGCAAAATACTGGGCTACGGTCAAAGCCAGCGATAACCCGGTGCTCCCCCCGCTCGGGGCCGAGGGGCGACCGTCCCAGTTGACTTGCCCCCAAAACTGTTGTACCGAAAGTTGCGGCCAAGGGTTCACTTCAAACGCTCCCCATCGCGCAAACGGGTCTCAATGTCGCGGGTGGTGGCCCCTTCATGGAGCCAGAACGAGGCGGCATCGATGCGGTTGCTGCCCCCCAGTAAAAATTTGCAGTAGCTTTCGCCCATGGCGTAACACTGAATTTCAATGCACTCCAACTGTTTGTTCACCAAATAAGTGAAAAACCCCGAAAATAAACCGGCGTACAAATGGCATACCGGCTTGCCGACATCGCCAAGGGTGCGGGCGACCGCCGAGTCGTAAATGCTGATGAACATAAACCCTTGCTTGCGTTCACGGGTGTCCATGCTCCAGCGCCCCCAGCCCTGGGAGGTGAAGGGCCACCACCAGGTTTCCAACAAAAACGGCAAGCTGGCTTCCCGAATGCTCTTCTGAAAATCCCGCTCAAACCATTCGGTGAAAAACTCCCCGTCTTTGCGCCCCCATTCGCAGCCGATGCTGTACATCACCGCCGCCGAGGCTTCGCCCACTTCCTCTTCCAAGCCCTCTTGCAAACCTACGATAAAATCTTCGGTGGTCAAGATGTTGCGCAGACCGTTCCAGTCCAAAATTTGACCTTCGTCCCGATCGGCTTGAAAAAAGTCTTCGAGACTGTAATGATTGTTTTTGCGACGCCCGCCGTCGATCAGGCGACCCACGACGCGATCCGGTGCGGCTGAAACCACGGTTTCCCCCTTGTTGACAGGTGCTGGTAAGATGCTTGCTCTCTCCAGTTTACGCAGAATTTTGATGCTTTTGCACTCTAACGGGTGGGGCGATCGCCGGTTTTCTTCTGTCACAAATGTTCATCCGGTATCGTGGTGGGTAGTGTGGGCAAGGCCAACATGATGGATCCAGCTTTGGTGGCGGCCCTGGGTTTGCGGGGCTATGGTCAGGTGGCAGCCATCGGTACCAACGCCCTCGGCGCGGTGCGGCTGCAGGCCCAAAAGGATGATCGCCTGTCCAAATCACGGTGACTTCTTTGC
>JAAUUG010000213.1 GCA_012031195.1 Oscillatoriales cyanobacterium SM2_1_8 | reverse complement strand
TTGCCCAGCACCCGCCCGGTAAACCGTCGCCCGTCCCGCAGAATGACCGTGACCCGATCCGCCCCTTCCACCACGTGGGCGTTGGTGATGATGTCCCCTGGGGGTTGATGATGAAGCCGGAACCGGTGCCCCGTTCCACCCGCTCCCGTGGTACCCGCCGGGGCAAGCTATCCCCGAAAAATTCCCGGAAAAACGGGTCGTTGAAAATGTCGGGAAGCTGTTCGGCCGCCACCGTCCGCGAAGCGTTGATCCGCACCACGGCCGGCCCCGTCCGTTGCACCGCTTCCGCAATAAAGTTGACGTTGTTGCCCGGCAGGGGGGCACGGTTGGCAGAGTTGGCGGGATTGGGGTTTTGGGCCACCACAAAATCGTTGGCCAACACCGGGGGCATGACGGGGGTTGCCGTGGGCCCCAGCCCTACCGAAGCGCGACCCAACCACCAAAAGCTCGCCCCTGTGCCCATAACCAACAGGGCGATCGCCAAGGGGAGCGAAAACCGATTGCGGAAGTCGTTCATAACCGTCTCGAATGCGCTATTTTCAGGGTACCCAATGTTGGCCGCTTCGGGGGAAGCCAAAGGCATTGGGTGGAATCTAGGTCTCCGGTTTGGTCTGAATCCGTACCCGCACCTGCAGGTTGGTGAGGGCGGCCACCGGCTCGCTGCGATCCAGTCGGATGCGCACTTCAATTACCCGCACATCGGTGCGCGTGGCGGGATCGGTGCCGATCACATCGTTTTTGGCGATTTGCAACCCGATGCGCTCGACCGTGCCGGTGAGGGTTCCGGCAAATGCCGGCCGGTTGGGGTTGACGTTCTCGACGATCGCCGTTTGCCCCACCTGCACCCGTCCAATGTCGTCCTCGGCGACTTCGGCAATCGCGTACATGTTGCGGGTATCGGCCAGGGTGACCAAGCCGCTGCTGCTCACCGCTTCCCCAGGCTTGGCCAGCACTTCCACCACCTGCCCGGCGAACGGAGCCCGGACTTCGGCATATTGCCGCTCCACGGCGGCGCGGGCCAATTCGGCGCGGGCACTGGCCAATTGGGCCTCGGCAATCGCCACATCCTCGTCCCGGACTTCGGCTACGCTCTGGGCTTCGTTTTCCGCCGCTTCCACATCGGCCATGGCCTGGGCGATTTGCCCTTGCAACGCCACCACCCGCAACCGAAAACCGTCCAGGGTCGTCGCGGCGATCGCCCCGTTTTGCGCCAAGGTTTCGTAACGGGCTAGATCGGCCTGGGCGATCGCCAATTCCCCTTGCAATCGCTGTTGCAAGGCTCGGCGAGATTGCACCTGGGCGCGACGGGCTGCCACGTCGGTCTCTTTGGCCCCGGCTTGCACCCGCCTTAATTCCTGTTCCCGCAGGGCAACCAAGGCGGCGGTTCGCCCAATTTCCGCCTCCGTCCGGGCTGCCCCGTCCAACTTGGCCAAGACCTGACCCGCGCTTACCGTATCCCCTTCCGATACCAGCAGTTCGTCCACCCGCGACATCCCCAGGGTAGACGGGCCGCCACTTGCACCACTTCGGTGGCGGGCTCCAAACGCCCCAAAGCCCCCACTCCCGCCGACATCGCCACCGCTGACGAATCCACGGGGGCTACCGCCGGCCCGCGCCACCGCTCCAAATTCAAAAAACCCCACAGGAGGGTGCCCGTCCCCCCCACCACAGCGATCCCCAAGACAATCGCCAGCCAGCCCGCTTTTACCTTGCCAAGACCCAGGGTCATCCTTGCCTCCTATACCGTGGCGATCGGCAAAATCAACCGACTTAAGACCCGATTGTCCTCCAACTGGTACAACGTGAACTCGCCCCCCGCCTCCTGCATCAGTTGTTGGCAAATGGCCAAGTGCAAGCCGGGTGGCCGATCCAACAACGACGGCGCCAGAATGTCAACTTCCCGCCCTTCGTGCAATGCCTTCAGCAAGTCCCCCTCAATTTCGCCAAAATCGGTGATGGATAGCTCCAACAATTTGTCGTCAATCTGCCGGCACCAAATGTCAATTCGCCCGCCCACGGCCGATCGCCCGCAGGAAAACAATAAAATTTCGTGCACAATCATCTCAAACTTGGCAATGTCGCCGCCGATGGTGACGTTGGCCTGGTTGTGCACCTGGGACCACATCTGCCGCTGCCGGATGGGGCCTTCGACCCGTTCCAGCGATCGCTTGAGGATGCCCGCCAGGGGAGCGGTTTCGTAGTTGGCCCGCAGCCGCCACTGTTCTTTGCGAATCAATTGGGGCAGGGGCGACAAAGAAGCCTGCAATTGCTTGAGGGACTGCTGCACCCGCAGGCTGGGGGCGCCATCGCCGATTTGGTTTTCGACCTCCAGCAACCGTTGCACGCCGCTGCCCACGGCGCGGTACACATCCTCGATGCGACGGTGTTTGTACCAGTTCAGCCGCTCCAACTCTTGGCGCTGCCCCTGCAGGGTTTCCACCAACACCAGGTGCCGCCGCGACCAGGCAAACTGGTTCACCATCATGTTGAAGGCCTGCAGTTGCCGATCGAGCCATCGCCGCTCCAACTTGTCGCCAACCACAATCAGCCCGGTCGGCTGGTGATCCGGAGTGGTGCGCAACGCCATCACCACCACTTGCCCCAACCCCGGCCCGTTCAACCACCGCCGGGTGTTTTCGGTGAGGTCTTCGACCTTTAGGGTCAAAAAACCTTCGCTTTGCAAAGCCCATTGCACCAAGTCGTCCTGCTCGATCGACAAAATGGGCTCCGTGGTCTTGAGCTTAAACTCTTCGGCGATCGCATACTGGGCCGCCAGTTGACCGCCGGGCCGTCCCGGCAACCAAGTCACCACCGCCGCCATCGGGGCCTCCATCACTTGGGCCATGGTTTGCATCCCCAGCGGATGCAATTGCTCCAAATTGTTCACCTGTTGCAGGGTCACCAATCCATACTGAATCGCTTGATAGAGCCGCAGACGGGCATCGGTTTCCCGCTGCAACTGCCCCTGCCGCAAAATCAACCCCACCTGCTGGGCCACCGCCTTCACCATTTCCCGTTCCGGCCGTGTCCAACTGCGGGGCGCTTCGTGGGCGATCGCCAAAATCCCCTCCAACTTTTTGCCGATGCTGGTGCTGCACAACAACAGCGATTTCACCTCCAAATCCACCAAAACCGGCCGCCAGGACAAAAATTTATAGTCGCCGTCCAAGGTCTCGATCGCCACCGTCTCGAAGGATTGCTCCATCATCTGCCAGTCCACTTCGGACAACGCCATCAAAAATTTGGGCAAGGGCCGTCGGTTTTTGGGATGGAACTGGAACGCCACATCAAACCGCTCGGTGTCGGGATTGTAGGCCGCCAACCAAAACCGCTCGGCCCGGAGGCGATCGCACAATTGTTCGGCCGCCGTCTGCAAAGAATCGGCCACGTCTTCGCTGGAAAATACCGCCTTGGCAATGCCCGTCGTCAGCGCCCGATCCGCCTCCACCCGCCGCACCGTCGCTTCCATTTCGTCCAAGGGGGCGGTCAGGGCAACGAGCTGGGCGGCCGCCCGGGTAAAATTCTTTTCGTCATCGCTCCAAAGCCGGGGTTCGCCGCTTTCGGTGGTCAGAAACCCCATCAATTCCCCCTGAAACACGATCGGCGCCGCAATCAAAGCGACCGCCTCCATCTGCTCCATCAAACGGTGGTTGAGCACCCCCCCGTCTGGGTGTTGATGTCTGCCACCAACACCAATTGATCTTTGGCTAAAGTCTGATACAAAGCCGGCGCATTGCTGACCGTGAGGCCGGCGGTCACATCGTTGCTGTTGCGGCCCGCCTTGCGGTTGACGGCCCGCCGCCAAAAATACCGGTGTTCCCGCTCAAACCAATAAATGCACGTGCGGGTCGGCATCACGAAATTGTGGGTTCGTTCCACCACCTCGTCCAGCCGTGCGGCCAAAGCATCCAACGCCCGCAACTTTTCCAGCATCTCCAAGAGCGTGGCATCGGGACGCTTGGTCTGTTGCTGCTGCCAATGCCGCTCGATGCGATGCAATGTCTGCCCCAGGGTGCCAAACACCATCGCCAGCCGAGCCTTCTCGTCGGTGCGGGGCACCACATTCCACAGGTGCGACCCCAACAACGCCAAACCGTAGGTGGTGTCGCCGTGGTAAATCGGAAACACGATGCTGCCCTGCACCTCAAATTTTTGGGCGGCTTTTTGCCACTCGCCGCTGCGTTTTTCTTGGCGCAAATCGGCAATGGGTACGGGCTTCCGCTGCAAAATCACCTGATCCATCAGGTCGCCCGGTTGCAACGCCATTCTTTCTTTCAAAAATTTTATCTCGCCGGCGGGGGTAACGCCGCCCCGGCCCACCAGACGATGGTTGTCCCGGTCGTAGGTGGCAATCCACAGCAGTTTGTATTCAAAGCTGGTGCGGAGGTAGTCCAAAAGTCGCGGCGATCGCCCCGTCGATGTCTTCCACCTCGCGCAAGTACTGCAGCACGCGCCCCAGGCTGACGAACTGGCGATCGACGGGGCTAATGTTTGGCGAACTCCCGGATTGGCTCATGGTGGGTGGGGGTAAAACGAACCGTGCGTCTCAAAAACAATTTGCCGTTAGCGCGGACATTACCGGGTTGCGCACCCAACTTGCATAATCGGACACTTTACCGCAGGTTTCGCAGCGGTGGCGCGATTGACCCAAAATTGTAGCGCAAAAATTTTAGCCCCGCCTTAGAATTAGGGAATTTCTTCGAGGAGCCATTCGCTGGCGCGGGTTTTGGGCTGGAGGGGCAGGCAGACGGCTTTGCCCAGTCGGGGTCGCGTTTTAGTGGTTTGGAGAGAGGCCCACACTTCGGCGGTCACCCCCCAATCGCTCAGGCAGGCGGCTACCCGTTGCAGCCGGGCCAGGTATTCGGCTTCGGTGAGGGGAAACGAGGTCTGTTCGCAATAGCGCCACATCACCAGAAACAAAACGCGATCGCCTTGGCGACGGAGTTGGACATCGTAGGAGTGCCCCCACTTTTCAAGGAACAGTTGCCGCAGTTCAGAGCCGTTCATGATCGCGGGCCCGGGTTTTCTTGCATTATGGCATCTGGCGCGGCAATTGACCGCAACGTTACAATGGCGGGAGTTTTGTTGAGAGGATCGGCCATGTCGTTGACTTTGACCCGGGAAAACGTGGAAACGGTGTTGGATGAATTGCGTCCATATTTGATGTCGGACGGCGGCAACGTGGAGTTGGTGGACATTGACGGGCCGGTTGTCAAGTTGCGCCTGCAGGGGGCTTGCGGTTCTTGCCCCAGTTCGACCATGACCCTGCGCATGGGCATTGAACGCAAGTTGCGGGAGTCGATCCCCGACATTGGCGAGGTCGAGCAGGTGTTTTAAGGACGAGGTTGGCCCATGGCAAACGGTTATCGGCAGCCGGCCAAGCGGCGCTGGTGGGGTCTGCTGTGGGCGGCCCTCTGTTGGTTGGCGTTGATCCTGACCTTAGCGCCCTGGTGGCGCTGGTGCTGTTTGTGGCGATCCGGGGCGTCGATCGT
>JAAUUG010000212.1 GCA_012031195.1 Oscillatoriales cyanobacterium SM2_1_8 | reverse complement strand
CGATCCCCTGGGCCAACCCCGAAACCACCGTAAACCCGGCCCGCCCCAAGCCCTCCGCCAATTTGCGGCCCAGCGCCGTCCATACACCGTCGGCTCCCGGGTGCCCACGATCGCCACCGTCTTGGTCTCGTCCCACTGCCGCCAAGGCCCCGCCACATACAATACACTGGGGGCATCGGGAATCTCCTGCAACAAATGGGGATATTCCGGATCGAGGGGCAACCAAAATGGCCCATTTTGCTGCCAATGCTCCTCCCACAAACGCTGGGGATGCACCGCCCGCCGATGGGCCACCACCTCTTCCGCAGTCTTGGCCCCCAAACCCTCCACCTTCTGCAGCTCCCGGGCCGAAGCCCGCCAAGCCGTCTCCAAGCTCGGAAAAGTGGTGCGCAGCCGCGAGAGCAGCACCGGGCCAATTCCCGGCACCTGCGACCACGCCAACCAGTAGGCCCGCTCGTAGCCTTTGTCCACCGGCACGCCCTCTGCCAATTTTGGTCAATTTTGGTCAACCGTTCCCGGTGGGCGTACCGCTACCCAACTTAGATGGCTTCGTCGTTGGTTTCCCCCGTCCGAATCCGTACCACCCGCTCCACCGGTGAGATGAAAATTTTACCGTCTCCAATCTCGCCAGTGCGGGCCGCCTGCACGATTTTTTCCACCACCATATCGACCCGATCGTCCTCCACCACAATATCGAGCCGCAGTTTTGCAAAACTCTACGGTGTATTCCGATCCCCGGTACCGCTCCGTCTGCCCCTTCTGGCGACCAAACCCACGCACCTCCGATACGGTCATGCCCACAATGCCGGCGTTGACCAGGGCGATTTTAACTTCGTCCAACTTGAACGGACGAATGATGGCTTCGATTTTTTTCAAGAGTCTGACTCCAATACGGACGGCCTACAGTTTCTCTTTATCGCACGGGCACGATACCTGTGTGTAATTTACGTTACATCTCGCTGGAAGCAAACCAACCGTGAAATTTGTGGGCGTGGATTTGGGCTGGCAATCTCAGCCCTCGGGCTTCTGCCTTTTGACCCTCCAGGGCGATCGCCTGACCCTGGATACCCTGACCCGTTACGAGCACCATGGGGAAATTTTGGCGACCATTGGGGCGATCGCCGGGCCGGCCCTGATCGCGGTGGATGCCCCCACCCTGATTCCCAACGCCACCGGCATGAGGTTGCCCGATCGCCTGGCCCATCGCCATTTCGGCAAATACCAGGCCGGAGCCTACCCCGCCAACCAAAGCCTGCCCTTTGCCGCGCGCACCGTCGCCTTTGGCCAAGCCCTTGAATCTCAAGGGTTTGCCCATGCCCCCGCCTTGATCCCCCAACAACCGGGCCGCTACCAAATCGAGGTGTTTCCCCACCCCGCCACCATCACCCTGTTTGGTCTGCCCCGCATCCTCCGCTACAAAAAAGGCCGGCTGGCCGACCGCGCTGCCGAATTGACCCGCTACCGCACCTACCTGCAAACCGTGTTGCCGACCCTGGTTCCCCCCTGCTCCCTGCCGGAGTTGCCCCCGATCCCCGCCACCGGCGCCGCCCTCAAAAATTTGGAAGATCGCCTCGATAGCCTGCTCTGTGCCTACATCGGAGCCCACTGGTGGTACTGGGGAACCGCCCGCAACCTGGTGCTGGGCGATCGGGAACAGGGATACATCGTCGTGCCTGCACCTTCCGGCAGCAAACTCTTCGGCCCGGCGCAACCCTCTTGACAGAAACAAGGAAAAGCAAAAGCGAGCGTCTACGGTATTCTCAGTCGCGTAAAGACCTTGCCACCCTATATGGTCTTCTTCCAGAGGGCTTCTGCTGAAAAGCGGCTCTCTTTTTTATTTTCTGAGGTTCATTGGCCCAGCGGTTCCCCCTCTCCCCGGTTCCTGAGGGTGGGCTGAGGGAAGTCGAAGCCTGCCGAGGGCAAAACCAAGACCAGATGCGGTTTTTTCCCTGTCGAAATCACGTCTGGGCCGGCTTGGCGAAAGCTGTTTGGCCGGGACTATCCCCAAGGCCCCACAACCATAAGCCGGGGCAATCACCGCGATCGGCGATCGTCATGCCCCCGTCCTTGCCCGGAGCGCCGGCGCCCCCTATGCTAAACATAGAAAATCCCGCGGGTTCACCCAACCCGTCGCCCTGAAGGAAATGCCCGATGGTTTGGTCAAATCCCAAACAAGGGGCCATCGCTAAAACCACAGGCGAATGCCAAGGGGCGATCGCAAAAGGACGAACGTAAAGAAAAGCGCAAGTGCTTGCTCCGGGGTGTGGTCACAATTGCGGCACGATATTTACGTAGCGATCGGGGCTCCCAATCGCCGTACAATGTCAGCGGTACGCAACCAAAAACGTCCCTGTCACAAAATCCTGTAGATAAAGTTTGGAAAAGTCATGCCAATTGCAGTAGGAATGATCGAGACCTTGGGATTTCCCGCGGTGGTGGAAGCTGCCGATGCCATGGTCAAGGCGGCACGGGTAACCCTGGTGGGTTACGAAAAGATCGGTAGCGGTCGGGTCACCGTCATTGTGCGGGGCGATGTGTCGGAAGTCCAAGCCTCGATCGCCGCTGGGGTAGATTCGGCACGGCGGGTGAACGGCGGCGAAGTGCTCTCCACCCACATTATTGCCCGGCCCCACGAAAACCTGGAATACGTGCTGCCCATCCGCTACACCAAAGAAGTGGAGCAGTTCTCGTTCTAGGGTGTCTTGGTTTGAATTGAGTTCGTTAAAGTTCGGTTGAGGTTTTTGGAGGGATTATGGCAATTGCGGTGGGCATGATTGAAACCCTGGGCTTTCCGGCGGTGGTGGAAGCGGCGGACGCGATGGTGAAGGCGGCGCGGGTCACGCTGGTGGGCTACGAAAAGATTGGCAGCGGTCGGGTGACGGTGATTGTGCGGGGGGATGTGTCGGAAGTGCAGGCCTCGGTGGCCGCCGGCACGGAATCGGTGAAGCGGGTGAACGGCGGTCAAGTGTTGTCTACCCACATCATTGCCCGGCCCCACGAGAACTTGGAATACGTGTTGCCGATTCGTTACACCGAAGAGGTAGAGCAGTTCCGGGACAACGTCAACGCCATTCGGCCCACCAACCGGCCGTAGGGTATGCAGATTGCCCGGGTTTGCGGCACGGTGGTCAGCACCACCAAGGAACCCAGTTTGACCGGTACCAAGTTTCTGTTGTTGCAGGCGATCGCCTCGAAGGGCAGGAGTTGCCCGAATCCTCTGAATACGAGGTGGCGGCGGATCGGGTGGGTGCGGGTTTAGGGGAATGGGTGCTGGTGAGTCGGGGCAGCGGGTCTCGGCAGATTCGGGACGGTCAGGCTTTGCCGATCGATGCCGCGGCGATCGCCATCATTGACACGGTGACCGTGGGCAACCGGTTGCCTACAGCAAACGGCAAAGCGATCGCTAATTTGGGTCGCTGATTTTGGGTGGCCACCTCTAGGCAAACACACCTGGTCAAACACCTCTAGGCAAACACACACGGGCGTTACAACAGGCTCAAGGGATCATGACCGGAACGGTAGCGGAAATGGGGACAGGGTTAAGGCCGGTGGGCGGGGCTTTGCCCCCATGGACGATGGGCGATGCCCCCCCCCTGACGGCGTTGGTGGCGGCGGGAGCCGTGCGGGTCGGCCGCGGTACGACCTTGGGGCCGGCGGCGGTGGTGGTGCCCCAGGGTGCGGTGATGCCCCAGGGGGCCGTGTTGGGGTTCCGGCGGGCAATTGGCCAGCCCAGGTGTTGGGGGATGACGGCCGGGAATACGCCGTGTGGTTGGGGGATGGGGTGGCGATCGCCCATTTGGCGTTGATTTGCGGCCCAGCTTACCTGGGCGATCGCGTGTTTGTGGGGTTTCGGGCGACGGTCTTCAATGCCCGGATTGGGGCCGGTTGCACGGTTGGGGCCCATGCCCTGGTCTGCGATGTGGAGGTGCCGGCCGGACGCGGGGTACCGCCGGGGGCGATCGTCACCAGCCAAGCCCAAGCCGATCGCCTGCCCCCGGTCAGTGCTGCCGAAACCGCTTTGGCTCAGTACATCGCCACGGCGTTGTTGGGGTCTGGCAGTTCCCCCGCTTCTTCTTTCGAGCCTGAATTTTTGGAGGTTTCGCGTTCGGGTTCTCCAGACGCACTTCCCACATCACCAAACACAGCACCTGTTACAGCTATCACTATGGCGACTACTATGGCTACCACACAAATATCGGTTGAGGACGTTGTCCGGCAGTTCCTGGCCCAAGGCTACCGGATTGGCGTGGAATATGCAGACGAGCGGCGCTACCGGATTGGTTCGTGGCACAGTTGCGCTACGGTTGCGGCCCTGAGCGAACGGGAAGCCTTGGCCGCCGTGGGGGCCTGCGCCGCCGAACACACGGGGTGTTATGTGCGGTTGTTTGGCGTGGATGCTGCGTCCAAGCGCCGGGTTGGCGAGGCGATCGTGCAGCGGCCCCAAGTTCCTTTTGCGCTGGGTCAAGCCGTGACGGGCAGTCGGGCGTCAGCCGTGGCGGGGGGAACAACCAACACGGGGGCCACCGGTCGCATCACGCCGGTGGCCCTGACCCACATCCGGCAGTGGTTGGCGGCGGGCTACAAGTTGGGGACGGAACACGCCGATGATCGCCGGTTTCGCACCAGTTCGTGGCACAGTTGTGCGCCCATTGCGGCCACCAGCGAGGCCGGGGCGATCGCCGCGTTGGAAGCCTGTCTGACGGAGCACCACGGGGAATACGTGCGGTTGTTTGGCATCGATCCGAAGGGCAAACGGCGGGTGGCCGAAGTGATGTTGCAGCGACCGGGAGACGGGCCGGGAACCCCTACCCCAATGGCGACGGCCACGGCGGCTCCCGCCAACCCAAGCTCTGGGGGCATGGCGACGGCGGTAGGCGATACGGTACGGCAGTTGTTGGCAGCAGGGCACAAAGTGGCGGCGGAACACGCCGATGAGCGCCGGTTTCGGATTGGTTCTTGGCACGGTTGCGCCCCCATCGAAGCGGTGACCGAGGCCAATGTGTTGACGGCTTTGGCGGCCTGCGTGGCGGAGCACCCCGGTGAATACGTCCGGTTGGTGGGGGTAGACCCCAAGGCCAAGCGGCGGGTGGCCGAAGTGATTTTGCAGCGGCCCAACGGTTCCAGCTCGGGGACTCCGAACCCATCCGCCTCGACTGCGGCACCAACTGCGACACCAACGGCTGCGGCCTCGACGGTGGCGGCTGCCGGCAGCCCAGCGGCCCAACCGGGGGATGGGGATGTGGCCCGGCAGGTGCGGGAATGGCTGATGGCAGGGCACAAAATTGCGATGGAGTATGCCGACGCTCGGCGGTTCCGGATTGGTTCCTGGCAAAGTTGCCCACCGGTGACGGCCACGACCGAGGCGGGGGTCATGTCAGCGTTGCACGAATACCGGCAGCGAGTATGGGGGGCAGTACCTCCGGGTGGTGGGCATCAACGCCACCGGGCGAAACAACGGGTGGGCGATCGCAGAGCCATTGTCAATCGTCCAGTGTTACTGCT
>JAAUUG010000211.1 GCA_012031195.1 Oscillatoriales cyanobacterium SM2_1_8 | reverse complement strand
ATTGTTGCCGGCACAACGACGGGGGGGGCATCCCCCTCCCCCACCGACCTTTACAACGGCCTGGTAATCGCCGCCTCCCGCCCCGATCGCCAAGGGGTTTATCGGTACTTGGATCGCGCCAATTTGATGGATGAACCGTTTCAGGACCCCAACGGCAACGGCCGCTACGACCCCGGCGAACCCTTCGACGATCTCAACCGCGACGGTCGGTGGACTCCCGCCGTGGAAAGCCCCAGCGATGGCCGCCGCACCCTTTCCTTGCTGGCACCGGGCACCCACCAAACCTTGCCCCTGCCCAACGGGCGATCGGCCACCGTCGGCGGCACCAGCTTTGCCGCCCCCCACGTACTGGGCACCGTGGCCCTGTTGCACGAATACATCGATCGCCAAATTGCCAGGGCCACTGGGACGAGCGCGCCCGCCAAGCCAACCTCATGCAAGCCCTGCTCCTCAACAGCGCCGACAAAATCCGCGATCGCGATCGCCTGAGCGATCGGGAGGTTCGCGATGTTCACGGGCGCACCTGGCTGGAAAGCGATGCTTTTGCCAACGGCGCCCATCCCCTGAGCCGGCATTTGGGGGCCGGCCACCTCAACGCCACGGCCGCTTGGCACAACCTGCGGCGGCCCGCCCACCCCCGGCCCCGTGCCCGCCGTGGGCTGGTACACCGAGACCCTATCCCAAACCCCCCACGCCTACACCCTCCACCTCGATCGCGGTCACTTCAGCGCCACCCTCACCTGGCTGCGGCGGGTAGATTTGGTGGATGGCAACGGCAACGGTCAATACGACCCCGGCGAATCCTTCGTGGCGCGCCCCGTGCCCCCCCTCGCCCTCGAACTCCTCGACGAAGGCGATCGCCCCATTGCCCGCTCCGATAGCCCCCACGACAACCGCCAACACCTGTTTTGGCCGGTGCCCCGCCCCGGCCGCTACCGCCTGCGGGTGGTGTCAATGGCGGCCGATGCCCCCCCCAACCCTACGCGATCGCCTGGTGGGGGCCCCGCAACCGGTATGATGGTGCCGATGTATCGCCCCCAGGGTCATGATCGACTTCGCCAAACAGCTTCTGCTCAAGCGCACCGCCAACATTCGGGTGATTGTCACCGCCCGGTGGAAAGAAGAAATGCAGCAGCAAATCCAAGCGCAAATCGATCGCGCCGATGCCCAACTGCAACAACTCGAAGCGGCGCTAAACCGTCAAATCATGGAAATTCAACGGCAGAGCCTCCAGCCCATGCCCCCCCAAGTGCAGCAAGAAGTAGACAACCTGCGGCTGCAAGCCAATGCCCAGCGGGCAGAAATCCTGGAGCAAAAAAACCAACTCCTGCAACAACTCAACCAAGTGCAGGTGATCGAATTGGAGCAAGAAGTGTACCAAGGTCAACTCGACAGCTTCTTCCCCATTGGCATCGGCGAAAACCTGATTGCTACCATGAATGTGGAGATTGTGTTGCGGGATGGCACCGTGCAAGATATTCGCACCGGCTTCCAACAACCCCAACTGTTCAATACCTAAACCCAAGCTGGGGGCAGCCCCCGACCCAACCTATGGCTACCCTCCACTGCTTGCCCGATCGCCAAGACCTGCCCATCGAAAGCACCGAAACCATTTTGGAGGTGCTGCAAAGCCACGATGTCCCGGTGCAACACGTCTGCAACGGCAACGGCGAATGCTCGACTTGCCGGATTGTGGTGGAAAGCGGCCTCGAAAAATGTACCCCCCGCAGCCGCAAAGAAGAGCAACTGGCCAAAAAACTGGGATTTCCCCCCAACATCCGCCTCTCTTGCCAAACCGGCACCACCGGCGACGTGACCATCCGGCGTTTGGTGATTGACCAAGAAGACATTGCGATCGCCGACAGCCAGTTTGATACGGGCATTGGCGAATACCGAGAACAAACGGTTTTGGTCATGACCCTACGGGGGGGCAGCGATTTTGATCTGTCCCGCTTTCCCTACGATGCCCTCTACGTGCTCAATCGGTTTTACCGGATGATCGATCGGGCGGTGACCCGGTACCAAGGCCGGTTGAGCAGCGCCCTGGGCAACAAAATTGTGGTGTTGTTCGATCGCCTCCCCGACGGTCGCAGCAGCGCCCTACGCACCGGCCTGGCGATTCTCCACGATTTGCAAAAATTGGATGCCCTCCTTGAAAATTTGGGCTATGCCCCCCTCCAACTCACCATGGGCATTCACCACGGCCCCCTGTTGCGGGTGCCCGTTGGCAGCGATTGCGCCCTGCTGGGGGATGCCCTTGGCCTCGCCAACCGCATCGACAGCTTTGCCGCGGAACAAGCCATCAACCTCCTGATCTCCGAAGCAGTGTACCAACCCCTCGCCAGCGAAACCGTGGTCGCCCGCCGGGTAGAAATGTCCCTGCCCAAATACGGTGCCCTCCCCCTTTACGAAATCACCGCCCTCACCACCCCCGACGCCGAACCGGAACCGCCGGGGCTGCCCCAACGGATGCAGAACCTTTTGCAACGGTTTCGGTTGTGGCCGGCCAAGCGCCGCTAAACAAAACTTAATTCCCAGCCGTGGACAGGAGAAAAACCCTTGCAGTAACGTAAAGCGAGGGGTTTCCCCGGCCATCATTTATTAACATTTGCAAACATCATGGCAATTCAAAAAGGTTCCAAAGTGCGCATTTTGCGGAAAGAGTCTTACTGGTATCGGGAGGTGGGGACGGTAGCCTCGGTGGACAAGAGCGGCATCATCTACCCGGTGATCGTGCGGTTTGAGAAGGTGAACTACTCGGGCATTGCCACCAACAATTTTGCGATCGACGAAGTGGAAGAAATCAGCGGTTAGTGCCCGAACTGCCCGAAGTTGAAACCGTCCGTCAAGGACTGATCGAAGCCACCCTGGGTTGGACCATCGCCGAAAGTCGGTTGTTGCGCCCTGGGGTGGTTTCTTGGCCCAGTGCCCTCGAATTCCAGCGGGCGATCACCGGTCAGCGGTTGGTGGCCTGGCAGCGCCGGGGCAAGTATTTGTTGGGGGAGTGCGCCAGCGGCGGTTGGGTGGGGGTGCACCTGCGGATGACCGGAGCCCTACGGTGGGAACCCGGCGACCCGGAGCTCGATCGCCACGAACGGTTGCGGTTGATTTTGACGCGGCCCGATCGCGAGCCTTTTTGCCTGCGTTTTATCCGACCAGCGGGCCTTTGGGCGGTGGTGGTGGGTGCAACACCCCGAACCGGAAATTAGCGGTTTGCGGGGCATGGGGCCCGAACCCCTCGAAGATGCCTTTACCCCGGCCGGGTTGGCCCAGGCCCTCGCCAAACGAACCGCGCCCTTGAAAAGCACCCTGTTGGATCAGCGGGTGGTGGCCGGTCTCGGCAACATTTACGTAGATGAAAGTTTGTTCGTGGCCCGATTGCACCCGCAGCGGCGGGCCAACACCCTCACCGGTCAAGAAACGATCGCTTTGCACGGGGCCATCCGGCAAGTGTTAGGGGATGGACTGGCCCACGGCGGCACCACGTTTTCTTCCTTCGCCAACCTGGGGGGCGACAAAGGCAATTATTTGGCGGCGGCCTGGGTATTCCGACGCACGGGCCAGCCCTGCCGGGTTTGCCAAACCCCGATCGCCCGGATTCGGTTGGGGGGAAGGTCTACCCACTTTTGTCCCAATTGCCAGCCCCTGTAACCTCAAATTTCGATCGCCTGGGGGGGTGGGGCATTGCCCTCGGCCGGGCCTGTATGGTATGGATAGAGGTAGCACATTACTCAAAGTATCGTTGGTGGCCAAAGTCCGGTTTGATGACTCGCTTTTTTGATGACCTGTCTTGTTGCCCAGCTTGTTTTTCTGGTTTGTTTTGCTGGTTTTTTTCCTGAGCCGTTGGCCAACCCGTTCTGCCCATCCATTTCTGTAAAATCCAATAAAGCTTATCGGGATCGCTCCAGCCTGGGCTTGACCTAAGCTTAGGGTGTTAAAGAACGGGGATAGGGGTCAGGAATAGGGAGCGGGGGGACAGGTCGGGTCTGGTTTGGGTTCTGGATAACCCTTTTCTCTTAATTGGTCTGTCTTTTTGGTTTTTGGTCAGTCCCAAGGCTTAGGCAATGGCTGGCCAGCTTGGGGAATGAAGTTCGAGGGGCAGGTTGGCGGCTACCAAGTTTTGGGGCAAAGTTTTGGGGATTCTGGTTGGGATGAACGAAGCAGGGGCAACGATTGGGTGTGGTGGCTACCTGCGAATTTTGTTGGATTGCTGTTCGTGCGGGCGGTTCCTATGCTTTCACCGATGTTATCTCCGTTAGCGCCGCCGAAGCGGGCTGAGGATGCCTCTCCGGTTCCGGCGAGCAAAGAAGGAGGATGTTCTTGCCGGCACACCCGGCGGTTGACCCACCATGCGTTGCACGAGGTGTTGCGGACGGTGACGGCCGAGAGTTGCCCCGACACCCTCAATTTCCATTTGCATACGGTGTATTCCGATGGTCGGATGCAGCCGGAGGATACGATCCGGCAGGCGATCGCGGCGAAGGTCAAGCACATTGCGATTACGGATCACCATTCGGTGGCGGGGTATCGGTTGGCGCGGCGTTTTTTGCAGGCCCAGGGCAGCGAAGGGTTGCCCACCCTGTGGGTGGGGGTAGAAATCAACGCCAGCCTGATGTTTAGCGAGGTTCACATTTTGGGGTATGGGTTCAACCCGGATCACGCGGCGGTGCAGCCCTACTTGCAAGGCAAAACCACCGCTGGGGTCGAGTACCAGGCCTGCAACGTGATTGCGGCGCTGCACCGGGCGGGCGGACTGGCGGTGTTGGCCCATCCGGCGCGTTACCGTCGCGCCCCGAGGAACTGATTGTGGAGGCGGCCAACCTGGGCATTGATGGGATCGAGACCTACTATGGTTACGATCACTGCGATCCGTGGCGCCCCAGCCCCCGGCAAACCGAACTGGTGCGGGCGATCGGCAATCGGTTGGATTTGTGGCACACCTGCGGCACCGATGCCCACGGTCTGAAAATTTCCCGTCGTTTGTAAGTTGTGTAGCCATATTCGAGTGGGTTAAGCCATCGCAGGAAAAGATCGAAGGAAAAAGGGGGGTTGGGGGCGCAGCCCCTAGCCAGGGGTTCTATCCGTTCCAACCAAATTATAGTCATTTCAAATGTGTTTGCGACAGTCTCGCCCTCACCCCCAACCCTTCTCCCAGGGAGGGAGAGGGGATTAAAAGCAATCAAAACAATCGTAGTCGTGCCATTTTTAATTATAGCTGTTTTGCATAGCGACGAGACAAGACACGTCGGGTCGCAGGGGCGAAGCCCCCGTATTGGTTCTATTGGACTTTCGTTGGGCAAGAAAAAACCGTGTCGGTTTTAATTAAAACGACTATAAATTGACTATATTTACGACACTATTTACGGTCATACCTTGAACTGGATTTTGGCAATTGACGTAGGGGGCAGCGGCATCAAAGCGATGCTGGTGGATGAGCGTGGGCAGCCCAGAGCGATCGCCTGCGGTTGGAAACGCCGAAACCGGCCAAGCCCGAAGCGGTTTTGGCC
>JAAUUG010000210.1 GCA_012031195.1 Oscillatoriales cyanobacterium SM2_1_8 | reverse complement strand
TCATGGACTCCGGTTCCAAGAGTTCCGGTTCAAAAAACAAATCGGCTTCCAGGTTGTCCATGGACTCTGGGGCCAAGGGTGCCGGTTCCAAGAACAACTCGGCTTCCAGGTTGTCCATGGACTCTGGCGCCAAGGGTTCTGCTTCCAAAAACAACTCGGCTTCGAGGGACTCCAGGTCTTCCCCGTCACCAAACAACTCGGCTTCCAGGTTGTCGGGGACTTCCACCCCAAACAAATCCGCGTCCAATTCCGTCGCGGCGATCGCCACGTCTTCCCCAGTGGTCAGGTCATCGGCGGACAGGGTGGGCAAATCCAGCAGGGCCAAAGCCGCATCCAAATCGCTTTCCGCAAAGCCGGCAGCGCTTTCGGCCGGACGGCGTTGGTAGGGAGTTTCGCGAATGGCCGAAGCCAACATTTCCGGCAGCGGTGCCGTGGCATCGGGATGGGCCAAATCAAACTGCAACGCATCCACCAAATCCGGCGCCAGGGGTTCGGGCGTGGGGGCCGGAAGATGGGGCAGCAAAATCAACGATTCATCTTCGCCGTCTTCGCCATCGGCGGTCTCGAAGGTCACCGGAGCGGCCAACATGGGTTCCGGTTCAGGGGCAAAGCTGGGCGCAGGGTCGAGCTGCGGGGCGGTATCCATTTCCACCGGTGGCGGGGCGGCGGTTTCCTCCCCCAACAGATGGGCGATCGCCTCGGCGGACGGCGGGTCTACCGGCGCAATAGGGGGCGGTTCCGGGGGCAGCACATCCACGGGCCATGCGGGCTCAGGCTCGGCGATCGGGGATGGGCGCGGCAGCGGTTGAATCGTGGGGGTCACTTCGGCCGCCGTATCGAGGGTGAGGTTGCCGATCGCATTTTCGTCCAACCGTTCCGGAGACCAATCTTGATTCAAGACCTGGGCCAATTCATCTTCGGCTTCGGGGGGCAACGCCCGAACCTGTCGCCCCAGGCGATCGACCAGGGCCCCCAGCAACGCTTCCCCGGTTTGCTCCAAATCCCGCATCTGCTCCAGCTTGCGGGTCACCGAATACCGATACCCCTGCATTTCGTCCTCCAGGGAACGAAACGTGTTGGCAAACATCACATCCAGGGCCAACAAAAAGCGATCGGTCTGTTCCTGCACCTGCACCACCAAGGCCGGGTTGACCTCGGGACTGGGCACCGGCGCCGCCTGCTGCCATCGCGTCAGGGTTTCGGTGAGGGCTTCCTGTTGCAACCGTTGTTGACGCTTAAATTCTTCGAGCCGATCCTGTCGTTCCGCCTCCAGGCGATCGATTTCCGCCTGCAGCGCTTCTTTGCGTTGGGTGAGGGCTTGCACCTCCAAGCGATCGCCCAGCACCCGTTGCACCTCGGCCAAAAGGGTTCCCCGTTCTTGGGCCAACGCCTCGGCGATTTCGGCCCGCAGGGAGCGGGACAACGTTGGTTCGGCTGGGGTCACCGCGGCAAAGGATGGGTCCATTTGGGGCAAGAGTTGGCGGCAGGACTGGGTTAAGCGGGCGACGGTCTCGGGATCGGTGGCCGTGGCCAACTGCGATCGCCATTGTTTGAGCTGTTCCCGTTGGGCCACATAGGTGCGATCGGTCGCGCGATCGCCCAAAGGGCGGCTCAACAAACCGTTGATTTGTTGGAGCAAATCTGTGGATGCACTGGCTTGGGAGTCCGCCATATCGCCCCCGTGTCCGAAAAAGTAAGGTCTTGAATTTGCAGACAATATACATACACTTCGCAAACTTTGCTATCATCCGACCGATTTTGTAGGCGGCGAGGTGACGGGGTGAACAACATCTGGAAACGGGTTTTGGGAATTGGTCTGGGGCTATGGGCGCTGGGGCTAACCTGGGGGGCAGCGTCCGGGCTGAGCGCCGGGAAGTGGATTTGCGGCTGCCGGCCCAAGGGCTCCCCTTGCCGGTGTTGCGGGGGCAGGCCGAGGCCTTGGCCCGGGCGGCCACCCAAGAAGCGTTCGATCGGGAAGTGTTGGTTTCCCAGGTTTCGGTCAAAGTTACCCTCGAAACCGAACGGGCGGCGGCTCCCCTCTTGCAAGTCAACGTCAGCCGAGCCAACTGGTTGGCCCGTCCCGATGTGCCCACGTGGGGGCGCTACTTCCTCGACAGCGCAACCCTGCTGGGGTTGGAGCGATAAACCGCTAATATGGATACGTTCTTCTGGAAATCCCGCCATGGCCATCAAACAGCAATTCAGCAATTTTGAGGAGTTGTTGGCCGGAGCCGATGGGCCACTTTTAGTAGATTTTTACGCCCCGTGGTGTGGCCCCTGTCAGATTTTGGCGGGGGTGTTGGAGCGGGTCAGCCCCCGGCTTGAGGCCAAGTCCAAATTGTTAAAATCAACACCGACAACTATCCCCACTTGGCTTCGCAATACCAAATTTCGGCGTTGCCCACCCTGATTTTGTTCCGCGATGGGCAGCCCCTCCGGCGCTTGGAAGGGGCTTTGCCCGACGATCGCCTTGTCCAAGAAGTGTTGGCGGCGTTGAATTAACATGATTTCCGACGATCGCCCGGAAGGTTTGCCCCCGGCAGTGTTGCGCACCGCGGCCGCCCTCCGTTTTTGGGGATGGGTCGGTTTCTGGTGCCAGGTGATCCTGGCGGTGGTGTCGGGGATTGTGTTGTTGTTTGCGGGGTTTCGCGATCCGGTGCAAGCCGGTGCAGCCGCGGCCAGCGGTTCGGCCAACATTCCAGGGGTCACCATGGCTTGGCTCAGTTTGGCCTGTGCCGGCGGCAACATCGGTTGGCACTTCCGCTACACGGTGTTGGCCAAACAATTGCGATCGCCCACCCGTCCTTCCAAAAACCAAACGGCCCTCCAACTCAAAATCGGCACGGCGGTTTCGTTGGTGGGCATGATCCTGGCGCTGGTGGGGGGCCAGGCGATCGTGGGCACCCTCACCTTCAAAGCTTTGCAGCCTCCCCCCCAGGGGGTCGCCAGCACCAACCCCGCCCAATTTGTCCAGCCCATTGATTTTTTTGTGCTGCAGGCCAACACCAACATTTTGCTTTCCCATTTTGTGGGGTTGTTGACCTCCCTGTGGTTGTTGGATCGCCTCAGCCAACCGGAAAAGTAACCCCCCTACGCCATCAAACCCAAGGTGGCGGCCGCAAAACCGGCTTGGGCCAGGGCCGCGACGGTCTGCTGTTCGTCGAGCACCCAGAACTGCTGCCCAAACCGCACCATTTTGCCGCTGTAGCCGAGGCTGGCCAGAACGGGAATTTTGCCTTTGCCTTCGCCGCCGCACTGCTGCAAAATTTCCTGCAATCGATGCAGGTCTTGACGGTTGAGGGCCCGTTCGAGCGGCAACTCAACCTTGACCATGCGGGCCTCGTCGGCGGGTTGCACGTCTTCGACAATGAGTTGGCACCGCTGATCTTCGCGGAAATCCACCTTCCCCCACAGCAACAACCGGCTTTCCGTGGGAAATTGCGATCGCAGCCGGGCGTAGGTTTTCGGAAAAATTACCGCTTCGGCGCTGCCGGTTAAATCTTCAAACGTCAACGCGGCCATGGTGTCCCCCTTGCGGGTGGCAATCTCCCGAAATTCCAACACGATCGCCACGGCGGTGATGGCGCTGCCGGCGGGTTTTTCGGCCACATCGGCCAGGTTGGTGGGGGCCAGCCATTTCGCCCGTTCTTGGGTTTGTTTGAGGGGGTGATCCGACAGGTAGAAACCCAGCAATTCTTTTTCCAGCCGCAGTTTTTCCTGGGGATCGTAGTCGGGCACCGCCGGGCCGCTGGGGGTCGCATCGAAGGCGGTGCCGCCCCCCAAAACCTCGAACAAACTGCCCTGACCCGATTGCTTGTCTTTGGCTTTGCGGTGGGCCCAGTCGAGGGTCGGCTCCAAGTCCATCATCAACTGCTGCCGGTTGGCTTGCAAAGCATCCAAAGCTCCGGTTTGAATCAGCGCTTCGAGGGCTTTTTTGTTGACAATGCGGGTGTCCACCCGGGTGCACAAATCCGCCAAGGATTGGAAGGGGCCCGCCGCCCGCGCCGCCAGCAGGTTGGCGATCGCGTTTTCCCCGACATTGCGCACGGCCGCCAGCCCAAACAAAATTTGCCGCTCGAAGGGGGTAAAGTGCACGCCCGAACGGTTGAGGTCGGGGGGCAACACGGCGATGCCCATGCTGGCACAGGTGGCAATGTAGCGCTGGATTTTGTCCCGATCGTCGCTCACCGCCGACAACAGGGCCGCCATGTAGGCCACCGGATAGTTGGCCTTGAGGTAAGCGGTTTGGTACGTGACGTACCCGTAGGCAACGCTGTGGGACTTGTTGAAGCAATTGGCCGCCAAGGTGCCGTTGGCCAAGAAGAAGTTGTGGTGCTCCGCCAGCCCCAAATCGAAAACCGGTTGCGACCCGAGCGATCGCCTGCCGCGAATCCGCATAAATCCTTCCTGCCTGGGAATGTTTTCAGTGTATGGTCATTTTAATTAAACCGACACGTTTTTTTCTTGCCCAACGTAAGTCTAATAGAACCAATACGGGGGCTTCGCCCCTGCGCCCCGACTTGTTTTGTCTCGTCGCTATGCAAAACAGCTATATAGTCAATTTAATTAAAAATAGCGCGACTACGATTGTTTTGATTGCCTTTACTCCCCTCTCCCTCCCTGGGAAAGGGGCTGGGGGTGAGGGCAAGATTGTCGCAAACACATTTGAAATGACTATATAAGCGGGAATTGGATGGGAAAAATCCGCCCCCGGTCTTGTCAAGGGGTTTCCGTTTGGCCCACCAGTTGCCACACGGCTTGGGTACCCAAATCGCCTTTCCCCAGGGCTTGGAGTTGGGCGTAGGCGTGGGCCACCAAATCCAAGCCGGGCAAAGCCAAACCGGCGGCGGCGGCCTGCACCAACCCCAAATCTTTGACCAAATTGTCCACCGAAAAGCCGGGGGCAAAATCACCGCAAGCCATCCGTGGCCCCAAATTTTGCAGCGACCAGGAACCGGCGGCCCCACCGCTGCAAACCGTGACGACCTGTTGGGCATCGAGGTGCAAAGCTTCGGCCAAAACCAAAGCCTCCGCCACGGCCAACGTGTTCAGGGCTGCCAAGACTTGGTTGCACAATTTGACGGCTTGACCGGCGCCCACCGGCCCGCACACATGCACGGCTTGGCCCATGGCCAACAGGTAAGGTCGGGCGATCGCGATCGCTTCGGGAGCTCCCCCCACCATAAAGGTCAGGGTGCCGTTGCGGGCCCCGACATCTCCCCCCGACATCGGCGCATCCACAAACCCGCGACCGGCGGCCGCCAGGAACGTCGCCAGGTGTTGGGCGGCCGCCGGGCCAATGGTGCTGCAATCCACAACCGGGATGCCGGGGGCGATCGCCGGCAAGGCGGATTGCAAGACCGCTGCCACATCCTGACCGTTGCCGACACAGGTAAATACTATGGCTGCCCCGGCCACCGCCCGTTCCAAATCGGCCACGACCGTGACCCCGGCCCCCTGCGCGGCGATCGCCGTCCGGACGATCGGGCGTACGGTTCCAGCCCTGTACCGCAAACCTTGACGCACCAAGTTGGCGGC
>JAAUUG010000209.1 GCA_012031195.1 Oscillatoriales cyanobacterium SM2_1_8 | reverse complement strand
GAGGGGCTGGGGGTGAGGGCAAGATTGTCGCAAACACATTTGAAATGACTATATTCCCCTCCTGTGGAGGGGTAGGGGTGGTATTCCGCTGGAGGGGCAGGGGTGGGGTGGTATTCCTCTGGCGAATGTGATCCCCTCTCCCTCCTTCGACAGGCCCAGGAGCTGGGGAGAGGGAGCCATCTCGGTCAAATCCGCACCGTCTCCCACGGGGAGCTTTAGGGGCCAAAGCGTTCGCACCGCAGGTAGGGTTGAAGGGCGAGGGGGACAAGCACGGTGCCATCGGGTTGCTGGTAATTTTCCAGGATGGCCGCCATCGTCCGCCCGATCGCCAGCCCGGAGCCGTTGAGGGTATGCACCAGATCGGTACCTTTCTGACCCTTGGCTTTGCAACGGATGTTGGCCCGGCGGGCCTGAAAATCGCCAAAATTGGAACAACTGGAAATTTCTCGGTATTGCTTGGCGCTGGGTAGCCACACTTCCAAGTCGTAGCACTTGGCCGCCCCAAACCCCAAATCCCCCGTACACAATTCCACCACCCGATAGGGCAACGCCAACAACTGCAAAATCGCTTCGGCATCGTTCCGCAGGGCTTCGTGGGCCGCCGCCGAGGTTTCGGGGGTGGTCAGTTTTACCAGCTCCACTTTGTGAAATTGGTGCAGGCGAATCAAGCCCCGGGTATCGCGACCGTAGCTGCCCGCCTCCCGCCGAAAACAAGGGGTAAAGGCACAGTGGGCGATCGGCAGGCTCTCCGCCGCCAAAATTTCGTCGCGATACAGGTTGGTCACCGGTACTTCGGCGGTGGGAATCAACCACAAATCGTCTTCGGCACACCGAAACAAATCTTCGGCAAACTTGGGCAATTGACCGGTGCCCGTCATGGCGGCGGAATTCACCAGCAACGGCGGCAAAATTTCGGTGTAGCCCCGGGCGATATGGGTGTCCAACATGAGTTGGATCAGGGCCCGTTCCAACGCGGCCCCCTGCCCCCGCAGCACTGTAAACCGCGTCCGGGAAATTTTCACCGCCCGCTCAAAATCAAACCAGCCCAAAGCTTCCCCGATTTCCCAATGGGGGCGCCCCCCCTCCGGCAGATCGTCGCTCCCCCAGCGCCGCACTTCCACGTTGTCCGCTTCGCTGCGACCGATGGGGGTGCTGTCGTCCGGCAAATTGGGCACGATCGCCAAATTTCATCCAGTTGTTCCCGTTGGGCTTTTTCTTGGGGTTCCAGCTCTGCCAATTCCTGACGGATTCCCTGGGCCCGTTGCCGCAGGGTTTCCACGGTGTCGATCGCCGTGGGGTCTTGCCGCAACTGTCCCACCCGTTTGCCAATGTCGTTGCTTTCGGTCTGCAACTGCGATCGCCGTTGTTCGAGGGTACGAATTTGGGCATCCAACGCCTGCGCCGCCGCCAGCAGGGGGGCAAAATCGCCGGCCCTCCGGGCCAACTTCTGACGCACGCCTTCGGGGTGGGCCCGCAACAACTTGAGATCGAGCATGATCGAGGGCAAAACAACAGGCTTTATCTTCTCATTCTTTGCCAAAGGCCCAACCTTTGGTACGCTGCCAACGTCCAGCGTAAACATTGCCGAAAAACACCATGAGCGACGACAAAAAACCGGGCTTTTTGGACGGGCTGAAGGAAAAGGCAGAAGAACTGCTGGAGAAAGCCGAAGAGGCGATCGAAGGGGTGGTGGGCGAAGACCGGGTCGAGAAGGTCAAAGAGGTGCTGAGCACCGATGTGCGGGACATCGCCGCCGGCGTGGTGGACAAAGTGGATGACGTGGTCAATGCCGAAAACCTGGCGAAAGTCAAAGACGTGCTGACCACCGACGTGCGCGAGATTGCGGCCGACGTGCAGGAAAAGATCCAAGACTCGTAGCGAATTGGGGCTAGCGGCACCAAAGCCCGGGGCGAGGGGTATCGGCCCGGGATCTTAGCTTGATATAGCTGTTTTGCATAGCGACGAGACAAGACAAGTCGGGTTGCAGGGGCGAAGCCCCCGTATTGGTTCTATTAGACTTTCGTTGGGCAAGAAAAAACTGTATCAATTTTAATTAAAATGACTATATACTCATTGCCGGTGGAGTTCGTGCACGCAAAGGAAGCCTAACCGTGACATTTATCGCGATCGCGGTGTCGGATGCGGAAATTGAAAGTTGCTACGGCGTGGTCAAGGAATTGCGTCCCTACCTCGATCGCAAAGACTTTGTGAAGCGTGTGCGGCACATGGAGCAAAACTGCAACTACAAGCTGGTGTATTTGATTGACCTCACCAAAATCAAATCGGTGGCGGGGTTTCACCTGGCGGAAAACTTGGCTTGGGGCAAATACTTATACGTGGATGATTTGGTGACCTTGGCCAGCGAACGCACCAAGGGCTACGGCACCGCTTTGTTTCAGTGGTTGGTGGATCACGCCCGTTTGCACGCCTGCGAGCAAATTCATTTGGATTCGGGGGTGCAGCGGTTTGAAGCGCATCGGTTCTACGCCAACCAGGGCATGGGCATCACCAGCCATCACTTTGCCATGCGGTTGTAGGACACAGCTTTTTTGCGCTAAATTTTTATAGTCGTTTTGCGTAACGATGGGACAAAAAAACTGGGTCGCAGGGGCGAAGCCCCGGCAGTGGGTTCTGTTGGACTTTTGTTCGGCAGGAAAAACGTCTCATTCTCAATTGGAATGACTATATAGCTGTTTTGCATAGCGACGAGACAAAACAGCTCGGGTCGCAGGGGCGAAGCCCCCGTATTGGTTCTACTAGACTTTCGTTGGGCAGCAAAAAACCGTGTCAATTTTAATTAAAATGACTATATGTTGAAAGCCAACCATCGGGCGTGGGTGGAAGTAGACTTGGGGGCGATCGCCCACAACGTGCAGCAAATTTTGGGTCTTTTGGGCCCGGATACCCAACTGTTGGCGGTGGTGAAGGCGGATGCCTACGGCCACGGGGCGGTGGCGGTCAGCCGGACGGCGGTGGCGGCCGGGGCGCGGTGGTTGGGGGTGGCCACCGTCGGCGAAGGGATCGAGTTGCGGCAGGGAGGACTGACGGTGCCCATTTTGGTGATGGGAGCCCTCCGCCAACGGGAAGAAATGGCTGCGGCGATCGCCCATGGTCTCCATCCCACGGTCTGCGATCGCGATCAGGCCTACCTCTTAAACGAAGAGGCGACGAGCCGGGGGGCCTACCTCCCAGTACACCTGAAAATTGATACGGGCATGGGACGGCTGGGGTTGCCCTGGCCCGAAGCGATCGCGATCGCCACCGAAATTGCCGGATTGCCCCACCTGGCGATCGAGGGGGTCTACACCCACTTCGCCAACGCCGATGAACCCGATCCAGCCCCAAGTTGGACGCAACAGCAACGCTTCGCCGAAATTTGCCAGGCCTTGACCGCGGTGGGCATTCAGCCCCAATGGCAACACCAGAGCAACACCGCCGCAACGTTGGCTGGTCAATTTCGCCGGGGGAACCTGATGCGGGTGGGATTGGGCTTGTACGGCTATGCCCCGGCCCCCCATTTGCAGGGCATTTTGGATTTGCAGCCGGCTTTGCAGGTGTGGGCCCGCATCACCCAACTCAAAGAAGTACCCGCCGGCGTGGGACTCAGTTACGGTTGGCGATTTGTGACCGATCGCCCCACCCGGGTAGCCACCGTGGCGATCGGGTATGCCGATGGGGTGCCCCGGGCCCTCTCCAACCGCATTGCCGCGGCTTGGCGGGGTCAAACCTTGCCCCAGATTGGCACCATCACCATGGATCAGAGTTTGTGGGACGTGACCACAGCCCCGGCGATCGCGGTGGGCGATGCCATTGCGGTCTTGGGCCCCACCGCGATGCCGCCCACTGGGCCACGCTGACCGGCACCATCCCCTGGGAAATCCTCTGCGGGTTCAAACACCGGTTGCCCCGCTTGCCGGTGAATTTTGCCCCCCCCTCCAGTTTGGCGGTTACGGCCCATCGCCTCTAAGGGGTGTGTCAGGCATCCAAAGGCAACCTGAACCTGTCTTACACCCAAGCAATTGCACTGACTGGACTCAACTCTGCGCGCCTATCCCAGGGACTGGAGTTGTTGCCAGGCTTGGTCGGGGTTGGGGGCCCGCAGCAACGATCGCCTCACAACTATAGCTGTTTTGCATAGCGATGAGACAAGACAAGTCGGGTCGCAGGGGCGAAGCCCCTATTGGTTCTATTAGACTTTCGTTGGGCAGGAAAAACCGTGTCAGTTTTAATTAAAATGACTATATTTACGGCTATGTAAACAAAAAACGGCGGCTATGGCATCGGCGACGATTTTGATCGGCATTCCCGGCAGCGGCAAAAGCACCTTGGCGCGGGAACTGGCCCGGCTAGAAAACGCGGTAATTGTTGGCTTGGACAACCTGCGGGGGCAGCTCTACGGCGACGAATCGGTGCAAGGGGAATGGGCCGAACTGTGGGCGCGGGCCCAAACCGAAATGCAAGGGGCGATCGCCGCCAACCGCTCCATTGTTTACGATGCCACCAACTATCGGCCGCGCTACCGGCGGGAGGTCAGTGCCTACGTGCGCAGCTTGGGGTTTGCCCCAACGATTGGGCTGTGGTTGAACGAACCCCTTTGGGTTTGCCTGATGCGCAACCAGTACCGCGATCGCCGGGTGCCCGATGAAGTGATTTCCGCCATGCATCGCTGTTTGCAAGAGCATCCCCCCTGTCTCCAAGAGGGTTTCGATCGCCTGTTGTACCGTCAAGAAACGCGGGAAAGCGAGTGGCTGGATTGACGGGCATGGCGGGGGAAGAGATGGTGGCTCGGCATTTGCAAGCCCAAGGCTGGCAGATTTTGGCCAAACGCTGGCGCACCCGCGAAGCCGAGGTGGATTTGATCGCCCATCAGCACCAAACCCTGATTTTTGTCGAAGTCAAAACGCGGCAAGCCAAAAACTGGGATCAAGGTGGCCGGTTGGCCGTATCTCGCCGCAAACAACAACAAATTGCGATGGGGGCCGCCCAATTTTTGGCCCAACACCCCAGCTATCAAAATCACGACGGCCGCTTTGACGTGGCGATCGTGTCTCTGGTCAACGGTCAACTCACCTTGGCGGAATACCTCGAAAATGCCTTTGAGAGTGGGGTCTAAGGTTGATCTGAGAGGCAGAAAGAGCGGTGCTTTGGTTCCCTTTCCCCAGTTTCTGAGCCTGTCAAAGGAGGCTGGGGGTAAACCCAAAACCAGGAGCAGGTTTTTCCCATACAGAAGTTATAGTCATTTTAATTAAAACCGACACGGTTTTTTCTTGCCCAACGAAAGTTTAATAGAACCAATATGGGGGCTTCGCCCCTGCGACCCGAGTTGTTTTGTCTCATCGCTATGCAAAACAGCTATAACGGTTGTGGTCTTAGATGAGGATGTGGCTCAAGTTTTTACAACCCCTGAATCAGTCAACAAAGTGCTGAGAGCATGGATCGAGTCGATGCCACAATCAGCGAGTGGCGAGACAACCTAACACGGGATTGGTGCGGGCCGCACAGAGGTTATAGTCATTTCAAATGTGTTTGCGACAATCTTT
>JAAUUG010000208.1 GCA_012031195.1 Oscillatoriales cyanobacterium SM2_1_8 | reverse complement strand
CAAGACGGTCAACTCCGCCTCTGGCACGTCCCGCGATCGCCAAACCCGGTGGCCACCCTCATCGCCGCCGCGCTCCCATCACCGCCCTGGCCCACAGCCCAACCCAACCGTTGTTGGCGATCGCCCAAGGCACCCAAATTGCCATCTGGGAAAAACCGAAGGCACCTACAACGCCAAACCCTTGATGCCGGTGCCCATCAAGCTGGCAATGCAGCCGATGCCCACCGCAAAGGCCAGACCCCGCAGCGGCGCCACGTTGCCGATGTAGGCGATCGCATGAACCACGCGGGCCGCCAAAAACACCGCCGCCACCGTGGAGGTGTAGGCCGAAGGTTTGCCGGTTGCAAACACCATCAGGGCGGCGGCAGCATACAAACCAAAGGCTTCGAGGGCATTTTGGTGCGCCCACAGGGCCCGCTTCGCAAAACCGGGCATTTTTTCGAGGGTGGCGCTGTCCCGAGGGGAGGCTACCCCCTCCATCCCAGCGGCCTGAATGCGACCGTAGGCCGCCAACGGCAGCGGCAGGTAAATCAAGATGGCGGCAGCGGCAATGCTGCCCAGCAAAATTTTCTCAGGGGAAAATCCAAACATGGTGCCCGCACGGGAAGGACGTACCCAGTGTACCGATTGGCGGAGGGCTATTTGCGTTTGGCCACCACCAGGGTAATGTCGTCGTAAACCGTCCCGTCGCCGATAAACCGATACAGGTCGGCGGTAATGGCCGCCACAATGTCCCGCACCGGCGCTTGCCGATGGTGCTGGGCCACCGCCACCAGCCGATCCAAACCGTACATCTGGCGATCGCCGTTTTCGGCTTCGGGGATGCCGTCGGTGTAGAGCAACACCAGGTCGCCGTTGGCCAAAGCCACCTGGGATTGGTTAACGTACGCGCCAATGTCTTCCTCCAGACCAATGGGAAACCCCAAATCCAGGGTATCGACCGATTCCAAGGAGCCGTCGTCGCGCAACACCAAGGCGGTTTCGTGCTGACCCGTCACCGACAACCAACCGTGGCGATAGTCCAACAGCAAAAAGCTGAGGTTTTTGTCGGAGTGCATCCGCTGCACATTTTGGTAGATGGCGCGGTTGAGGGCCTGCACGGCCATCGCCGCCGGCTCCAGATCGAGGGTACTCAGGGCCCGCATCGCCGATTGCACCATGATCGCAATCACCCCGCTTTCCAGACCGTGGCCCGTCACGTCGCCAATGCAGATGCGGGTACCCTCTTGATGGGCAAACACATCGTAGTAATCCCCCCCCACCTGGGTCGCCGGCTCCATGTAGGCCGCGATGTCGAGGTCGGCGATCGCCGCCAGTTCCTCCGCCGATGGGAGAATCATTTGTTGCAAACGCCGGGCGATCGCCAGCTCCATTCTCATGTCTTGGTTTTCTTGGGTGAGGGCGGCGTTCAGGGCTTGAATTTGGGCATTGGCTTGGGACAACTCGGCGGTGCGGGCCGCCACCCGGTCTTCCAATTCCGTGTTGGCCGCTTCCAGGGCCTGAAACGCGGTTTGCACTTTCTCCGCCATCGTGCCAAAGGCGGCGGTGAGGGTGGCCAGTTCTTGCACCGGCGGCGGCGGCGGCAATTCCGGCAAGGTTCCGTGCAAATGGGTCACCAGTTTTTGGGTGGCCCGATCCAACCGCAACAAAGGCTGCACCAATCCGATTGGCGATCGCACGGCCAACAGGATGGCCACCCCCAGGGCTCCCGTCCCCAACCCCACCGCCTGCCAGGCATTGGCCCGCACCGGCGCCATAAAATCCGCCACCGGCGACACCACCGCAATCCACCAGACCAACCCCAATTCGTCGCGATAGGGGGTCACCGTCAACCAGTAGGATTCCCCCGCCAACTGCAAGGTGCGCTCTTGGCGATCGGTCAGCACTCCGGCGGTCAAATCCCCTTGCATCGACGCGGCGGCGGCGGCAATCTCGGGTTGGGGATGGGCCACCGCCGCCAACCGGGCCATGGTGCCCCCCTGCAACGCAAACAACGGCTCCGGCGTGGAAGCGCCAATCAGCAACCCGTTGGGCTCCATCACAAACAACCGGCTGTTGGGGCTCACATCCAAGGTGCGCAAAAATTCCCCAATCCGATCGAGGGTGATGTAGGAGATGGCAACCCCCGCCAGCCGCCCGACGGGTCGGTAGGCCTGCAACGCGGCAAGGCCCACCAAGCTCTTTTGCTGCTTGCCCACGCTCAAAAAACATCGCTCCAGACGGGGCCCGGGCTGGCGGCGCCCCGCTGGTACCAAGGACGTTGCGCCAACACGTAGTTGGGGGTGCGGCTAAACAACCGGCGATCGCGCCCTTCCCCATCCAGTTCCCAAATCACAAAATCCGCGGTTTCCGCCGGATCGGCATACTCGTAGTAGTAAGTCCATTGCCCATCGCGGCGATCGCGCACAATGCCGGCGTACGCGCCCCCTTCCCCGCCCAAACCCAACCACATTCACCGACGGAAAATCCGCCATCGCCTGCCAGTAGAAATCCCGATAGGTTCGAGGATTGCGGGTTTCCCCCTGGCTGGCCGCCATCACCGCCACCGTCGCCGCATTGGCATGGTGGGGCACCTGCAAAAACTGCCGCAACTCGGACTGCACCCGCTCCGTGGCCTCGCCCGCCAATTTGCGCGCCAGACCCTTGGCCGATTGCCGCCCACTTTCCAACGACACCCCCCCAATCAGGGCGGCGGTGATCGCCAACAAACCGGCAAAGGGCACCAACAACGTCTGGCGTACGGTCGGATAGGACATAAAGCCTGCCACGTTCTTGTTGGATGGACTTTCGCTGGGAAGCTTGGATTGACTTGGGTGGGGGACATCGTAGCCACCCCCCGCAACCTTAGGAAATCAACGCCATGCCGGCGGTGTCGTCCCCCAAAATTTCGCTGTTGCGCAGCTCGTCCGACATTTCCATCACCGCCCGCACAATGGGCTTCAGGGGATCGTCGTAACCTTCGTTTTCGTAGCGCCGCAACTTGGCGCGTACCGCCACCTGAACCGTAATCCGGTACCGACTGCTGGAGCCTTCGATCAGCTCTTCCACCCGCTGCAAAATGTCGCTGGAGTCAACTTTGGTACGCTTGGCCATGGGGAGTTTTTGAGAGATAAAAAATTAGGGATTGAGCACGTAACCTTTGAGGTCAAGCCGAGCGCGGGGATGCTAGCGCCTGCGGCCCACATCCGGCACTACAAATAAATTTCGCGGCCGGCCTCGGTAAATTCTACCCGATCGACTTGGAGGCGGGGGTTGCGGGTCAGGGTGGCTTCGATCGAGCGAAACAAACCAAACTGCTCGCAGCGGGACAACGACACAATTTGCCGCAGCGACGTGGGCGCCACCGCAATGTCCACCACCGCCGTGCGATCGCGCAGGGCAATGCCGTAGTTGCCCACCTCAAACTTGGGAATTGACTGGCGGGTCACCGCACGCAACACCGCCAAGCGGGCCAGCCGTTCCCGGGGGGGCGGTTGTTCCCCTGCCCACGCGATCGTCTCCGACGTGGATACCAACGCTTCGCAGCGATCGTCGGGCGCAAACACCTGCAGGGCGATCGCCGAGGGCGGCACCGAAGGCAATTCCAGCCGGGCGATCGCCGCCACCATTTGGGGGCCCAAACGGGGCGCCAGCCGCGGCAGCGGCCCCGGACGCTGACACCCACTCCAGAGCCCAGCCGAAAAAGCGGCGAGGGCCAACCACGGCAATTTTTGCTGCCAAAGCGGTAGATGCGAAAACATGGCCCCACCCATTACCAACCTCAACGATGCCACAGATGGGTTCCATTCCGATTCCGCCAAATGTGCCATGGTGGAACCCACTCCTGTGCCCGCGGTGCCCATCCCGGTGTTGGCATCTGGCTTTTGTTCGCCACCGCTTGGCCCCCCAAAACCCTTCCTTCCCCACCTAGAAACCGGGCGATCGCCAGCCAAAGCGCTTCAGGGACAAAGGTTGACCGCCGGGCATCTGTTAGGAAGACGCCTGAATTTGTAAGGCAGGAAGAGAGCGTCCAAAATGGCATATCCTAGAGAAAAGACACGTCCATGGGAACACAAATGGCAGAAAAGAATGCCCGCAAACGCACGATGGCCAAAGCAACAAACCCCCCCGCCGCCACCCATCCCGTGCTCACCGGCAGCGAACTGCTCGCCACCGTCCAGAACATGGAAAAGGCATCCAAAGAGGAAAAAGCCAAAGCTTGTGGGTATTGGATCCTGACCAAAGACGGCAAAGAACGCATCAATTTGTTGAAATTCTTCAAAGCCTTCATGGAAGCCGACGAAGCCCAGCGGCGGGCGACGGGGCGCAACGGACGGGGTGCCAGCTACCGCATCAGCGTCCAAAAGAACGGCAACCTGTTGGTGGGTTCCACCTACACCCAGCAAATGGGTCTGGAGCCGGGGGACGAAGTGGAAATTCGTTTGGGTCGCAAACACATCCAGTTGTGCCCAATTTTGGCCGATGCCGAGGATGATTTTGACGACGACGAAGACGAAATGGATCTCGATTTGGAGGATGATTTGGACGAAGAGGGTGCCGAAGGCTAAGTTTCGGGGTTTTGCCTCTATCGCTATGTTCGGGCAAGCTAAGACATAGAAGTGAAAGGGGGTTTGGGGGCAGCGCCCCCAGCTAGGGGTTCCACCCCTGCCCCCCGTCTTCAGCAAGCTATTTACAGCTATATGTTTTGCTTCTATGCAATGTCCTAAAAGCCGCGATTGCGCACTGTCTCCCAAAAGCGCTCCGACCGGCGATCGCCCGGCCCTGCGCACCTGTCCCCAAGACGGCGGTCTATGGATCGATGGGGAAGATTACCGAGAATGGCAGCAGGCGACGCCGGCCGATCTGCCCGAAACCTGGCCCGAGTTGGCTGCGTTTGCGGTGCCGCCGGGAGATGCCAAGGCCGGGCTTTGCCCCGAATGCGGCCGCATTTTGAGCCGGGTCAGGGTGCCGGTGGGGGAACAGGGGTTTTATGTGGAGCGTTGCGCCACCTGCAACGGCATTTGGTGCGATCGGGGAGAGTGGGAAATGTTGGAGGCCCTGGGGCTTACCCGTCACCTCCCCTACCTGTTTCGGGGCGCTGGCAAACCCGGTTGCGGGCCCAAAAGCGATCGCAGCAAGAGCAAAAAACCATGGTCGCCGCTTTGGGGCAACCCCTCGCCGATCGCCTGTTGGCGTTGCTGGCCGAACTGGAGCCACACCCCCACAAAGAAGCTGCCCTCCATTATTTGTTGCAGCATTTGCGCCGCGACGAGGAAGAATCCCGCAACCGTACCGGTCTGGGCCAGGAACCGGATTCCGGCACCAAAATTTAGCCCCCAGTCCCCCCAAAGGGCAGGACTACAATGGAAGCAGTTAACCAACACGCGGCAAGATGCGGATTATTTTGATGACCGGGAAAGGCGGCGTTGGCAAAACGTCGGTCGCCGCAGCAACGGGTCTACGCTGTGCCGAATTGGGCTACAAAACCCTCGTTTTGAGCACCGACCCCGCCCACTCCCTGGCCGACAGTTTTTGATTTGGAATTGTCCCACGACCCCAAACCGGTGCAGAAA
>JAAUUG010000207.1 GCA_012031195.1 Oscillatoriales cyanobacterium SM2_1_8 | reverse complement strand
CCCTAGGTTTACCAAGATTGATTATATCGCTAATTGGTATATCGTCAAGCCATGGCTGTGTGCGAGTGGATTTGGCTATCAAAAGAAAAGGGGGTGGGGGCGCAGCCCCAGCCAGGGTTTCCCCCCTGCACCCCGTCCTCACCAAGCTGTTTGCAGCTATAGTCAATTCAAATGTGTTTGCGACAATCTTGCCCTCACCTCCAGCCCCTCTCCCATATAGTCATTTTAATTAAAATTGACACGGTTTTTTGCTGCCCAATGAAAGTCTAGTAGAATCAATACGGGGGCTTCGCCCCTGGAACCCGAGCTGTTTTGTCTCGTCGCTATGCAAAACAGCTATAAGGTGGATGGGAGAAAAGGCAATCAAAACAATCACAGTTGTTTTATTCTTAACTAAATTAACTGATGCCTGCCGATCGTCTGAGTCTTGGTTTGCGGCTTTGGCTGGCATGGGGGGAATTAAAGAAGCTGGACAAAGAAGGGTGAAATAATGGGGTAGGCATGGAGAAAGCGGCATGACGTTTGAGGAGGCGATCGCCCAGGCGGGGGCGTGGTTGGCCCAGGGGGTACGGGGGGAGACCGGTTGGGTCGAGGGGTTGCGGGCTTCTTGGGAGACGGAGTTGGGGCCGCGGGCTTTTTGGGTGAGCCTGTTGACGGGGGATTGTCCGTGGGCGGACGACCCACCGCCGGCGGTGGTGGCTGCGGTGGCGGCGGGGCCACCGATCCTGGTGGAACTGTTGGTGAAGAATTTGGCGATGTCTACGGCCATGGCCCTCACCCACGAGCGGCAAAACCATCCGGAGGGGGCAGCCGGTTCCCGGCAGGTGCAACGGCGGTCTTTGGTGTTTTTGCAGGCGTTGCGGGGGCCAGCGCTGCAAACCCGGTTGCGGCAATTGCAGGCGGCGGCGTTGGGAGCCGATCTGGAAGCCGACAATGGCGACGGGGCCTTTTTGGCGAAATGGGGCTACGATGAGGCGCAGCGGGCGCGATCGCCCAGGCTTTGGCCCCTTTGTTGACCTAATTTGGAAAACCTGCGGATTGTTTTGGTGGAGCCGGCGGGGGCCCTGAACGTGGGGGCGGCGGCCCGGGTCATGCAAAACATGGGGCTGCAAAATTTGGTGTTGGTCTCGCCCCGTTGCGATTGGCAGGGCCCCCAAGCGCGATTGTTGGCGGTGCGAGGCACCATCCTCCTGGAACAGGCCCGGGTGGTCTCTTCCCTGGCCGAAGCCGTGGCCGGATGCCAGCGGGTGTTGGGCACCGCCGGCCGCTTGGATGGGGGCGATCGTCCGGTGCTGGGGCCCGCAGCGGGGTTGGCGTGGGTGTTGGCGGCTCCCCAGGGGGCCGTGGTGTTTGGGCGAGAGGATCGGGGGCTGAGCAACGCGGAATTGCGCCACTGCCAACAACTCCTCACCATTCCCACCGATCCCGCCTACCCTTCGTTGAACTTGGCCCAGGCGGTGGCCATTTGCGGCTACCAGGCCCGGCAGCTGACGATCGCCAACCCCGACCCCGGCGATCGCGGTAGCCAAGGGGCATCAGATTTGCTACATTGTGCGCCGGTAGAGACCATGGCAGATTTCTATCAAGAATTGGAAGCCCTGTTGTTGGCAGCGGGCTACTTGTACCCCCACACGGCGTTTCGTCGGATGGAAAAATTGCGGCAGTTGGGCGATCGCCTGGCACCGACGGTCGAAGAAGCCTCGTTGTTGCGGGGCATCGTACGCCAACTAACCTGGGCAGTCCGGCATTCTTCAGGAGCAGAGAGACGTGGCGAGGGGACGCAAAATTAGCGATCGGGAAGCCCGGTTGGCTCGGATTCAGTCGCGGCGGGCCCGCATGGTGCCGGTGGTCAGTCCCGAACGGTTGCGGTTGTGGCGGGGCAAACCCCTACCTTCGACGTTGCCGACCCGGAGCCGTCCCCCCCGTACCTCCCCCCGGCCTTCCCTGTGGCGGTGGACGGTGCGCCTGGCGATCGCCTGGTGGGACTGAGCGTGTTGGTGGGAACCGGCCTCGCCTTTTGGCAGGAATACCACAAAATTCAGACCAAAGCGACCCAGGAAAAGTTGGCGGCGGCCCAAAAAGCTGCTTTGCGGTTGTCGGTGACGGACTTCGCCAAAAACGAACGGCTCGATCTGAAAGCCAAAATCCAGGCTTTGGCCGCCACCGAGCCGGATTTGCGGTTGCATTTGTATTGGCTGGATTTGGACAACGGCGATTACGTGGACTTCAACGGTCGCCAGCCGGTACCGGGGGCCAGCACCATCAAATTGCCGATTTTGTTGGCCTTTTGCGAAGCTTTGGACCGAGGCAAAGTGCGCCTCAGCGATTCCCTGGAAATCACCGAAGATGTGCGGGTGGGGGAAGCCGGCGATCTGCAATTTCAACCCAACGGCGCCAAATTTTCCGCCTTGGTGGTGATGACCAAAACCATTGCCATCAGCGACAACCTGGGCACCAACCTCATTGTGAAAACCTTGGGGGGGATTCCCGCCGTCAACCAAGCGTTTCAGGCTTGGGAGTTGGAACATACGGTGTTGCGCAACCCGTTGCCGGACATTCCCGGCCAAAACACCGTCAGCCCCTACGAATTGGTGACGGTCTTGGCCCGCATCGAAGCCGGTACCGGCCTGTCCCGCCGCAGCCGCGATCGCGCCCTCGACATTTTGCGGCAGACTGAGAACGATACCTTAATTGTCAGCGGGTTGCACCCGCAAGCCCGGGCGGCCCACAAAACCGGGGCGATCGCCAAAGTGGTGGGGGATGCGGCCCTGGTCGATCGCCACGACGGTCGTCGTTATTTGTTGGCGTTGTTGGTGCAGCGTCCCCACAACAACGATGCCCGGGCCGAAACCCTGATCCAAAACCTTTCCAAGCTGATTTACGCCGCCGGCCCGGCCCCCGCCGGTGACCCATGAGCCTTGGGATCGGTGGGAAAGGGTACGCCCGTACCGGCGGTCAACGAGCGATCGCCCGTCCATTGGGCATGGGGCAACGCTTGATCGGTCAACAGGGCCAGCAAATTTTCCCGCATCGCCGGGAGGGGGATCCGACCAATGGCGGTGCCTTGGGGTTGGCGATCGCGGCCAAGAAACACAAAATGGGGGATGCCGTCCACCTGATGGCGCTGCATTTCCGGCAACCACTTGCGGTTGTCCACGTTCAACATCACAAAATCCACCCGATCGCCAAATTCCCGGCGCAGGGCCTCACCGTCGGCGGCCATGGCCTGACACACCGCACACCAATCGGCATAAAATTCCATCAAAATTGGGCGATCGCCCGCCAGGGCCGTTTCCAGGGGCACCGAGCGCGCCGCCAGCCCCGCCAACGAAACCCCTAGCTTTTCCGTGCGCAACCCCACAAACAACGCCAACGCCAACAACACCGCGGCGATCGCCACCAAGCCATTGCGCAATTGGGTTCCCGGTTCCTGTGTTTGCATATTTTTCTGCGATTTTCCCCGGCTTGATTTTGGCACAAATCAGAATTGGAGGGCTTCGGCCACCAGGGCGAGGTAATACACCAGCGGGGCCGTAAACACATAGCTATCGGCGCGATCGAGAATGCCGCCGTGACCGGGAATGATTTGACCGGAATCCTTGACCCCCGCATCCCGTTTCATCATAGATTCCGTCAAATCCCCCAACAAACTTACAATTCCCACCAGCAGACCCAGTAAGGCTCCACTTAGCTGCCAGAAGGGCCACTGTAAGTACCAAGCCCCCGTACTGGCCACGATCATGCTACCTAAAATGCCAAAGAAAGCCCCCCTCCACGGTTTTTTTTGGGGCTAATAAACGATAACTGGGTGCGTCCCCACGCATTTCCCCATGATGTAAGCGCCAATATCCGCCGCCCAAATGCAGCCAAAGGCCAGAAACGTCACCTCTAACGCTTCGGGTAAATTGGCTAGATCCGACCAGGAATGAGGGGAAATATCCCATTAACGGGGCTTGAAGTGTTTGGAGTCGGCTGCCGCTGCTGCTTGGGGCCATGCCGACCCGCAGTCGTATCCAGTAGCTAGGCAAGTATCCCCCGTAAAACAGTCCCAGGATTGAGGTGGAAATATCGGCAATTGTGGCAAATTTAGGCTGAAATAGCAGATAAAAACAGATGATGCCCCCCGCTAACGGAAAGGCCGCATCGGTCAGAGCGGGCGCTACCGCAGCCACGAGCAGCAGCACCTGGGACAAAACCAGGGTTGTTTTGGCAGCAGGTTCAATTCCTTTCGCCCAAACCAGCCGAAAATACTCCAGTTCGCCCAAAAAACAATCAAACAAAAAGCCGAGGGTAAAAAACCACCCCCAATCACAATCATGCTTAAGGCGATCGCGATCGCCACAATGGCACTGACAAAACGAGACCAAGACATAGGGGCAGCCGGAAAAAATGAGACAGGTTAGTAAAACTTAACAGGGTTTCCCCCTCTAGATTACAGCTTTTCTCCGCTCAAAATGAAGACCGGATCGACAGCGGCAAACACTTGCTGCAATCCACGGGTCTCCAAGCGATTGACGGCAGCCTGAACCACCTCAACCTGACAGGCTCGCACCTCAGCGAGTCCGGCGGAGAGGGTATACAGGCTTTCTAGGTTCCCCGCGGTTGCCACCAGCCGTCCGCCAGAGGGTAAATATTGCCAAAGCTGCTCTAATAACGCCTTCAAGGGCCTTCCTCCCTCCAGGCAGACCCGGTTGGGTTGGGGCTGTAGGGCGCTGAAACAATCGGGGGCACTGCCTTCAAACACCTCCACGTTGTCCACCCCAAAGCGATCGCAATTGCGGCGGATCAGGCTTGCGACCTCTTCATCCCGTTCGACGGCGACAATTTGAGCATTGGGACAGAGTAAGCCAGCTTCTACGGGGATGGTGCCTGTACCTGCTCCAATATCCCACAAAATCGAGTCCGCTTGCAGTCGCAGCGCTGAAATCATTAACAGGCGGACTTCTCGCTTGCTCAAGGGAATCCCCGGCAAACACTCAAACAGGGTGTCGGGAATGCCAGGACTGGTGTAGGGCCAAAGCATAGGTGCAGGATCGCAATAGAATGCCGGGGGCGGGCAATGGGGGCTGATATCTTGATGGTAGTTTAGGGGTCAGCGGCGGTAGCCCCTGTGTCCTCAGCGGGGAGGATTTCCAGTTCGTCCTCCCGCAAGTGGGCGCGGAATTTAGGCTCAAACTGCACCAGAATCGGGAGATTCGCGCTGACTGGCCGGCCTTGCCATTGGTTAACGATATCGATGATTTTTCCGGCTTGTCCTTTCAAATCGAAGGCTTCTTTTTTGTGGGCTGGATGGTGATAGACGACAACTGACTCTACTACGCGGACGCGATCGCCAATTTTTCATAACCAAGGTTCTTTCTCCCGATAAACGCCGATCCAAATTGCACAGGTTGGGGCAACCTTACTATTTTTGCACAGGAATGTCCGTCACCCCTCTACCGCCCCAGTCGGCTCTCCAGGGGCGATCGCTTAATTAAGCGGGGGGGATTGGGCGCCAACCGTGGCGATGGACTCACAGCGCAAACAGCCGCTTTCTCCATCCAGATAAACCCGCTG
>JAAUUG010000206.1 GCA_012031195.1 Oscillatoriales cyanobacterium SM2_1_8 | reverse complement strand
GGTGAATGGCCTCCACCAAGTCCCCTTCGCCGTTGGCCTGTTCGCAGGTGAGGGCGGCCCCCACGGCGGCGGCCTCCACCGCCAACTGCTGGTTGAGTTCCGCCAGGGTCAGGGCACCGTAAATGTTGGGTTCCCGTTGCCCCAGCAAATTCAGGTTGGGCCCATGCAATACCAAAATCGGCCAAGCCATTGCCAAAATTTCGTCCGATCGTCGGCCAGTGTAGCGGATTGTGGCCCCCCTCCCTTTGGGCTAGACTGTGGCCAATTACCCCGCAGGTTATGGCCCTCCCCTACGACCCCGATCGCGCGATCGCCGCTGCCCGTACCGACCGTTTGTGGCAGGCTTACTTCTGCCTGGTGCCGGTGTTTGGCGTGGTGCCGGCGGCGTTGATTTTGGTGGGGAACCGGGGCGATCGTCAACTCCAAAACACCGCCCGCCTGGCGATTGGGTTGTTGGCAGTTTGGTTGGTGGGAACCGCCCTGTTGACCGGCGATAGCACGGCGATCGCCCTGGGGAAAGGCACCCTCGGCAGCGCCTATTTTGCCCTGTGCCTTGGGGCCATGGCCCGGCTTTACGCCCGCCGGAGACGGTAACCATGGGGCGGGGGAACAAATGGTTGGTGTCCCTTGCCCTGGTGGTTGGTTGTGGCGGCACGGCTCCGGCGGCCAAGTTGCCGGTGTTTGTGGTGGTGCAGGCGGCCCCCGATGGCAGCGCCCTCGAAACCATTGCCCCCATGGACTGGGTGGGCGATCGCGGTCGGCTCCGGGCCGCCGTCCAAAATTTGGGTCCCTACACCCTCTGGCAAACCGGCCAACCGGCGGCCCCCCTGCTGCCCCAAGGGGTCTTTGCTTCCGAAGCCTTTGGCGCGGTGGTGACCTTCAAGCTGAGCGCCCCCCTGGATGTGCGCCACCCCCTCCGCCGTCAACCCCAAGGCGCGGTGCTGATGCCCAATGGCGTGCCCCCCGCCCCCCGACGTTACCCGCTACACCTGTCCCACCTATTTGCCCCAACGCCTCCGCCCCGTGGTCGCCGCTTTTGCCCAAGAACGTCTGCGGTTGTCGACGGCTCGGGCGAACCGTTTGGCTTTTTCCCACCTGGAGTGTTTGGATTGGAACGGCGATCGTCAGCCGGAAATTTTGGTGGGGGTGCGCTTCGACAATCCCCAACGCCCCCTGGGCAACCGCACGACCCATTGGCAGAGCTTTTTGGCGTTGCCGGTCTCCGAACGGGAAGAATACAGCATGGCGTTGGTGTTGCGGGCCCAGGGGGACACTTGGGCCGCCGAGCCCATCGCCCTGCGCACCCGGGCCCTCGCCTTCTTGGGGGACAGCGTGGGGAGCTACGCCGTCCACAGCGTCCGGGATTTGGATGGCGACGGCACCCCAGAGGTTTTGTTGTTGGACATTGGTCTGAACACCGTGGATTTGGTGGTGGCCCGGCACACGGCCGATGGGTGGCGTTCCCATTACCGCGATCGCCCCTTGGACATCGTGCAGTAAGCTAAGAAAATGTTGGATTTTGACCCTGTTGACACCGCCGCCGACGGTTATTCCGAAACCTTGGCTCCCGAAACGGGCGAAATCGCGCCCGACCCGGCTGTGTTGCTGGCGTGGCTCACCTCGCCGGTGACCCTGGAACGGATGCAGGGCGCCCGTGCCTTCTGCGAGGTCAAGGACGATCGGGCTCCCATTCTGCTGTTGCCCTGCTGACCGACGATTGCGCCTTGGTTCGGGTCAGTGCCGCCTACGCCTTGGGTCGCAACCCTACCCCAGAGTTGGTGCCCGTGGCGATCGCCCGCCTCGCCGCCGACTGGAACGGATATGTGCGCAAAGGGTTGGTGTGGGCCCTCGGCAACTGCGGCGATGAACGCGCTTTGCCCCCCCTGATCTCGGCCCTGCAATACGACATTACGGCGGTACGGCTGTGGGCAGCCAGCGCTTTGGGTCAATTGGCCAACCGGCCGCCGTGGGCCCCCTCTGCGATGCCTTGATGGCCGATCCTTCGGCCGCCGTGCAAAGCAATTGTGTGTGGGCCTTGGGCCGGCTGTTGCCCTGCGATCGCCAACACCCCGAACGGGAGCGGGCGATCGCCGCCATCATGGCCGCCCTCGACCACGAAGACTTGGGTCTGCAAGAAGATGCCCGCGCCGCCCTGCGCAAGTTGGGCGACCCCCAAGGCCTGGCCATCCTCGAAAAAATCGACCTGGAACAGGGCTATTGCGATTTGTACTAGGGCTCAAGGGCGATCGCCCCTGGAACCGCTCTGCCGGGCAAGTGACGGAGCCCCGTGGCCATGCTTCCCGTCCCAATATGCCCTAAAATACGATAAGCACGGCGAAAAACCGTAAATTGTGGTCAATTTGGTTAAGAATGGAACGACTATGATTGTTTTGATTGTCTTTACTCCCCTCTCCCTTCTTGGGAGAGGGGCTGGGGGGGAGGGCAAGCTTGTCGCAAACATATTTGAAATGACTATATAGCTATATTCGGGTAAATTCGGACATCGCAGGGAAAGGGGAGCGGCGCGCCCAGTCAGGGGTTGGCACCCCTGTGCCCCGTCCTAACCAAGCTGTTTACAGCTAGAACACCAAATCAACGAGGGGCATGGCAAGGATGGGCAAAACTCAACCCGTGGGCTGGCGGTGGCCGTTCCAGCGGTGGCTGATGGGCACAAGTTGCCGCCAAATCTGGCGATTTCTGTCCTGCTCGGGGTTGGGCATCGGTCTGGTGTTTGCGCTGGCCGCCTGCTCGGCGCCATTGGGAGGGGGGTCAGCCTCGAAACCCGACGTGGACATCACCCTCGCCTCCTTTGTCGTGGCCCGGGCAGCCCACAACGCCATCATCCCCAAATTCCAGTCCCAATGGCAGCAGGAACACAATCAGCGCGTCCACTTTCGGCAGAGCTATGGCGGCTCCGGTTCCCAAACCCGGGCCATCATCGACGGGTTGGCCGCCGACGTGGCGCACCTCGCCCTGTCCTTGGATACCGATAAACTAGTGCCGGCGGGTCTGATCCAACCAGACTGGGCGCAACAATTTCCCAACACCAGCATCGTTTCGCAGTCGGTAGCGGCGATCGTGGTTCGACCTGGCAATCCCAAAAACATTCAAAATTGGGCCGACTTGGCCCGTCCCGATGTGCAATGGATTACGGCCGATCCCAAAACCTCGGGAGTTGCCCGTTGGAATTTTCTGGCTTTGTGGCACGCGGCCATCCAATCGGGCGCCGCCGAAGCCAAAGCCACGGAATTTTTGACGACGGCCTTTCGCAACGTGCCAATTTTAGCCAGAGATGCCCGGGAAGCCACGGATGTGTTTGCGAAGGGTCAAGGAGATGCCCTGCTGAACTATGAGAATGAGGTGTTTTTAGCCCTGGCCCAAGGGAAAAAGCTGGAGTACGTGATTCCCGATGTCAACATTTCCATCACCAATCCGATCGCCCTCATCGATAAAAACGTAGACAGGCACGGCAGTCGGGAAGTGGCCGCCGCTTTTGTGAAGTTTCTGTACACACCACTCGCCCAAATGGAGTTTGCCAAAGCGGGCTTTCGTCCCATCGACCCGGCGATCGCCAAAGATCCCCAGTTTGCCAGCAAGTTCCCGGTCGTAAAAAATTTGGGTACAGTTGAAGACTACGGTGGCTGGTCGGCTGTACAGCAGCAGTTTTTCGACGACGGAGCTTTGTTTGACCAAATTCAGACCAACCTGCGCAGCTAACTTTCTTTTGGCTGGCTTTTGGGTCAATTTGAGGCACCCTGCCCACACCGCCCTATCAAAACTTCACCTGGGATTTGGTTCGCGCCGGGCCCTACAATTTATCTCCCGCCTTCAACTTCGATTCCTTTGCAACCCATGTCTGGTTCCGCACCGTTTCCCCCCGAGCCTTTGGCCAAAACTCCTGTATCCGCCAAGCCCTTGTTTTGGCGTCGGGTGTCATGGCCGTGGCGCATCACCTGGGCTTACCTGTCGTTTATGCTGTTTTTGCCGGTGGTGGCGATGTTCACCAAGGCTTTCACCGAGCCGCCGGCCGAATTTTGGCGCATTGCCACCAGTCCGATCGCCCTGGCTACCTACAACGTGACTTTTACGACATCGCTGGCGGCCGCGCCATCAACGGGGTTTTGGGCACCTTGGTGGCGTGGATATTTGTCCGCTACGAATTTCCTGGCAAGCGCATTTTTGATGCGGCGATTGATTTGCCCTTTGCTTTGCCGACGGCGGTGGCCGGCCTATCGCTGGCCAGCCTCTACAGCGAAAGCGGCTGGATTGGTTCGTTGTTGGCCCCTCTGGGCATCAAGGTTTCCTTCACACGCTTGGGGGTGGGCGTAGCCATGCTTTTCATTTCGTTGCCCTTTGTGGTGCGAACGGTGCAACCCGTCTTGGCCGAAATTGAAAGAGATGTCGAAGAAGCCGCTTGGTCTTTGGGGGCTTCCCCGTGGCAAACATTTTGGCGGGTGATTTTGCCGCCCCTGTTGCCGGCGATTTTAACCGGTTTGGCCCTTGGGTTCTCGCGGGCAGTGGGAGAATACGGATCGATTGTGATTGTTGCTTCCAACATGCCTTTCCAGGATTTGATTGCCCCGGTTTTAATTTTTCAGCGGTTGGAACAGTACGATTACACCGGCGCAACGGTCATTGGGGTGGTCTTGCTGGGAATGTCCCTCATCAGTTTGTTCTGGATCAACTGGCTGCAAGCCTGGGGCAGCCGCTATCAAGATCGGTAAGCTCTGGTTCCTCACTTTGTCTCAAATCATGAATTCCACCGTTTCCCCAACCTCCCGTCGGCCAGCTTATGTGAAGTATGCGTTGATTGGCGCGGCTCTGATGTATTTGGCCCTGTTGTTGTTTTTGCCGGCCCTCAACATCTTTGTCCAGGCTTTTGGCAAAGGCGTGATGTTTTTTTTGCAGAATTTTACCAAGCCCGCCTTGCTCTCGGCCCTGCGGCTGACGCTGGGATTGGCGCTGGTCACGGTACCGCTGAATACGGTTTTTGGTTTGTGCGCGGCCTGGGCGATCGCCCGCAAACGTTTTCCGGGGCGAACGCTGTTGTTGAGCCTGATCGATTTGCCCTTTTCCATTTCGCCGGTGGTGGCGGGTTTGATGCTGGTGTTGCTGTATGGGCGCAATGGCTGGTTTGGCCCTTGGCTCGCTCAGAACGATATTCGGGTCATTTTCGCCTTTCCTGGCATGGCGTTGGCCACTGCTTTTGTGAGTTTGCCGTTTGTCGCGCGGGAAGTCATTCCGGTGCTCGAAGAAATGGGTACCGATCAGGAAGAAGCGGCCAAGACCTTGGGCGCCAGCGATTGGCAGACCTTTTGGCGCGTAACCCTGCCCAACATTCGCTGGGGAGTCCTTTATGGGGTGATTTTGACCAACGCCCGGGCCATGGGAGAGTTTGGGGCCGTGGCGGTGGTATCGGGCAACATCAGCACCAAAACCCAAAGCCTGCCTTTGTTCGTAGAAGATGCCTACAAACAGTACGATACGGAAACAGCCTATGCGGCGGCGGTGTTGCTGGCATTGCTGGCGGTGGTGACGCTGGTGCTGAAGGAAATTTTGGCCGCCAAAACCAACAGGAAGTCTTCCATACATTAGGGTCATGCATTAGGAGCGTGCATTAGGTTTTTTGAACCCAATGTTTTGAACTTATAGCCAAATTTTATAGTCAATTTAATTAAAAGTC
>JAAUUG010000205.1 GCA_012031195.1 Oscillatoriales cyanobacterium SM2_1_8 | reverse complement strand
CGCGCCGGGCGATCGGGGCATGGTGTTCAATCCGGGGGCCTACACCCACACCAGCATTGCCCTGCGGGACGCGATCGCCGGTACCGGTTTGCCGACGGTGGAAGTGCACCTCAGCAACGTCTATGCCCGGGAGGCTTTTCGGCACCATTCCTACATTGCGCCGGTGGCGATCGGGCAAATCAGCGGCTTGGGGGCCGACAGCTACCGGTTGGGGTTGCGGGGTTTGGTCGCCTATCTGGAACGGTACGATAGAAACCAGACAGCCTAGGACAGAGGATGGTACCGGGAACAGCAACGTTGCCCCAAGGGCAATTGTGGAAAGCGGCGATCAAGTGGCCCATGTACAGCGTGGCGGTGATGCCGATGGTGGTGGGCACGGCGATCGCCCGCTCCCAGGGGTTTCCGTTTCAGCCTTGGCGGCTTGCGGGCTTGCTGGCGGCCGCGGTGTTGGTGTTGGCCTGGGAAAACCTCTGCAACGATGTGTTTGATGCCGAAACCGGGATTGATGTGCGCAAACCCCATTCGGTGGTGAACCTGACGGGACGGAAAACGGCGGTGTGGGGGATGGCCCAACTCTGTTTGCTCCTGGGGCTGGGGATTGTGGCGGCTTTGGCTTGGGGGCAACAGGATCCCACCATCCTGGTGTTGCTGGCGGTGGCCTGCGGGTTGGGCTACCTGTATCAGGGGCCGCCCTTTCGCTGGGGCTATGCCGGTTGGGGAGAACCCCTCTGTTTTCTGTGTTTTGGGCCCATTGGCGTGGGTCTGGCCTACTACAGCCAAGCCCAATCCTGGTCGTGGACGATCGCCCCGGCAGCCGTTAGCGTGGGTTTGGCGGTCACGTTGGTGTTGTTTTGCTCCCACTTCCATCAAATCGAAGACGATCGGGCGGCGGGCAAGCGATCGCCGGCGGTGAAACTGGGTTTGGAGGGGGCTTTGGCGTGGGTCAACCCGTGGTGCGCGCTGATTTACGGTGCGGTGGCGGCAGGCATGGTCGGGGGGTGGGTCCCCTGGCCCGCCGGTTTGATGGGGATCGGGGCCTGGTGGTGGCGACGGTTGGCCCAGTTTCTCGATCGCCATCGGGCCGAACCGGCGGCGTTGGCACCCAGCAAGTTCCTGGCGATCGCCCAGCAATTTTGGAGCGGCGTGGGCTTGGCGGTGGGCTATTGGCTGTCCTTGCCATGAAAACCCGGATTTTTCTCAGCACCGGCGAAGTTTCGGGGGACTACCACGGCGCCGCCCTGATCGAGGCGTTGCAGGCGGCCGCCGGACGTCGCCACTGGCAGTTGGAGATTTGGGCGTTGGGGGGCGATCGCATGGCCGCGGCGGGGCCCGCCTCTTGGGCAACACCTTGCACATTGGCTCCATCGGTTTGATCGAAGCCCTGCCCTATGTGTGGCCCACCTTTCAGCAACAGCGGCGGGCCAAGCAATTTCTGCGGGAAAACCGGCCCGATTTGATGGTGGCGATCGACTATGTGACCCCCAACGTGGCGATGGGGTATTTTGCCAAACGGCAATTGAACATCCCCGTGGCTTACTACATTGCCCCCCAGGAATGGGTGTGGTCCTTCGGCGACCAAAACACCCGGGCGATCGCCGGCTTCACCGATGCCATTTTCGCGATTTTCCCCGAAGAAGCCCGTTACTACCGGCAATACGGCGGCAAGGTGGTGTGGGTGGGGCACCCTTTCCTGGATTTGTTGGCGGATGTTCCCGATCGCCCGGCGGCCCGCGCCCAATTGGGCATCCCGGAAACCGAAACGGCGATCGTGTTGTTGCCCGCTTCCCGGCAGCAGGAAATCCGCTATTTGGCCCCCGTGTTGATGCAGGCGGCCCGGTTGTTGCAGGAACGTTTGCCCGGGCCCGTATCCTTCTGGTTGCCCTGTCCCTGCCCCGCTACCGTCCGGCCCTGGCCGCCCTAGCCACGGCGGTGGGTCTGCCCATCCACATTGTCGAAACCCCTTCCCAGATTGCCATTCGGGCCGCCGACCTGGTGTTGGCCAAATCCGGCACCGTCAACCTCGAAACCGCTTTGTTGGGCACGCCCCAGGTGGTGGGGTACCGGGTTAGCCCCATTACGGCTTGGTTGGCCCGCAACGTCCTCCAATTCTCGATTCCGTTCATGTCTCCCCCCAACCTGGTGCACATGAAAGCGATTGTGCCGGAATTTTGCAGGAGGCGGCCACCCCCGAGGCGATCGCCCAGTGCGGTTGGGAATTGTTGCAAAATGGGCCCCGCCGGCAGCAAATGTTGCAAAATTATGGCGAGATGCGGGCCGGTTTGGGGGAGCCCGGCGTGTTGTCCCGGGTGGCCGAAGAATTGCTGGATATGGCCGCCCTCTCCCACGGGCGGGTTGGCGATCGCCGCCCTTAGCCGTTTGGCACGACCTGAGAACGCAACCTTAAGGAGGAAAGCCCAATGACCAACACCGCACGCTGGGGGGGAACCTGGTTTTTGGGGGCGTGTTTTTGGGGAATGTCGGCGACGATCGCGCCGATGGTGGCCCAAGCGCCGCCGGTCGGTTGGCGGGAAGTGACGGGCCGCGGAGTCGCCGTGCAACTCCCTCCCAGTTTTGAGGGGGGCGATTTGGAGGGCACCATGCCCGAAGTGTTGCAACGTTTGCGGTTGCTGGGCCAAGACTTTGAACCCACCGTCCAGGCGATCGCCGCCAACCGGGAATTGTTTGTGTTGTATGCCTTCGACCGGCAGCGGGGGAAAACCGGGGCCCTCACCAACCTCAACATTGGCGCCGCCAAGTCCCCCGCCAACTTGCCCCTCGCCACCATCGTCGATCTCAACCTCAAGCAACTGCCCAAACCCTTTCGGGTGGTGTCCCGGCAATGGCAAGGTCAAACCGCCGTACTGAAACTGGAAGCCCAACTGGAGCCTTTTCAGATCAGCCAACTGCAATACTTTATCCAGCGAAACAACATGGTGTATGTGCTGACCTACACCACCGAACGCAGCGAATTTGCGGCCCGCGAGCCGGTGTTTCGCCAAAGTGCTGCCACCTTTCGGGCGATCGCCGCCGGGCCCAACTAGCCGCCGGGGCGCCAAAATTCAAGAAAATCGGGGACGTGATGGGACAGGGCAATACTATGATGGAAACGAACGGCAGCGGAATCGGTTTTGTGGAGAAGAAAAGCACCATCGCCTCGATTGTCGAGCAAGCTTTTGCCGATGGCTACCTGACCCCCGCCATGGAAGCCGAAGTGGGTCGGGTTTGCGACAGCGCCTTGGATCTATCTCCCGAAGATTACATGGCCCTCGATCGCCTGATGGGAGGGCTCCTCAGCGGTGAAGTGGTCGCCGTTCCGCGCAAGCAGTTCATCAACGTGATGGAAGAACTGGTGCTCAACGAAGCCGTGGCCCGGGTGGCCGAAATTGAGTCTTCTTCGGAGCGAATGCTCGACTTGGGGGACATTGCGGCCTATGCGCTGAACCGATTGCCACCGCTCTATGCCACGTCCGAAGAAGGAGCCGCCTACCAACGGGAACGGGCTTTGGCCGATCTGCAATACTTGATTGCCCAGCAAGTGAAGGAGGCGATCGAGCGCAATTTGGCCCAGCCCAAGTTTATGGACGATCGCCTTGGGGTGGAGGGCCATCCAACTTCGCCGTCCCCCAAGGACAACCTCACCACCCAGCTCAGCTCCCTGTTGCAGGCTTACGCTTCGACCGTCGAACTGGCCGATTAAATCACCCTTAAATTGTCGAGACATTTTGGCCAAGTTTTGGCTCCGGTGGCGCGCCGGACATTCCTCCTCTCCGTCCCCACCCTGGCAGCCCCTCGACTGGGGAACCCTGGTGTTGGCGCTGTTGTTGACCGTAGCCATTGGCATCACCCTGTGGGTGGGCGATCGCACCCGGCCGGTGGTACGGCATTTCAGTTGGCAAGGGCAAGAGGTGCGGGCGGGCGATCGCTTTTTTGTGCTGGAGTTCAACCGGCCGATGGATCGGGAAAGCGTGCAAACCAACCTCAAAATTGAACCGGCATTGCCCGGCAAATTCAGTTGGTCGGGGTTGCGCATGGCCTATACGCCCCTGGCGCCGGTGCCCTACGGCCAAAGTTTTACCCTGTCCTTGGCCAATGCCTTCGATCGATTTGCCGCCGAGACCGGCGAAGCCAAGCCGTTGGTGCCTTTTGCGGGGAAGTTTGCCACCCCCCCACCGGCTTTTTTGTATTTGGGGACGGCGGGAAGCCAGGCCGGTCGCCTGCTCCGCTACGACCTAAAAACCGGGCAATCCCAACCGGTGACCGATCGCCCCGTGGTGGATTTCAAACCGACCGGGGATGGGCAGCGGGCGATCGTGGCGATCGAGGGGGGAGCGGGGGCCGTTGGATCGGCGGTTGTACGAGGTGCCGTTGACGGGGGGGGAGCCCCAATTGCGGATCGACAGCGGCGACTTTCAGAACCTCAAATTTGACGTATCCCCGGACGGCAAAACCCTGTTGGTGCAACGGCTGAACCTCCAACAACCCGGCCAGTACGGACTGTGGGCCCAACAGGGAGAAACCCTCAAACCCCTGAACAATCAACCCGGGGGCGATTTTGTGATTACCCCCGACAGCGAATCGGTGGCGATCGCCCAGGGGGAAGGCATCGCCGTGTTGCCGTTGGTGCCGGATGCCAAGCCGTTGGATTTTTTGCCCCCAGTTTGGGTTGGTGTTGGACTTTGGGCGATCGGGGCGACGGGCGGCGGCGATCCGGTTCAACAAAGATTTCAGTCGGTCGTTGTTTGTCTTGGACGACACCGGCAACCAAACGGAGGTGGCACGGCTGAAAGGTTCGATCGTGGCGGCCCAGTTCCACCCCACCGAAACCGTGTTGTATGTCCTGTTGGCGGAGGCCGTCGAAACCGAAACCACCTACCGGGAAGAACCGTACCTGGCGGCGATTGATTTGACCGCCAAAACGAGCCAACGGCTGATGGATTTGGCCGGACGGCAAAGCCCCCGCCTGAGTGTGGCCCCGGACGGCCGCGGTCTGTTGGTGGATACGGGCAGCCCCCGCACCGCCGATGCCCTTCCCCAAGCCATTTTGCATCTGGATTTGACCACCAACCAATGGCGGACGTTGGCGATGGGCAAACAACCGCTGTGGGTGCCCTGACGGTAACGCGGGTAACCGGCGGGGTCTGGGGGGCATTTGGTACCATAGCCCCGTATTCCCTCCCGTTTGCGCCATGGTTTGCCCGGTACCCGAAGACCAACGTCCCCTCAACGAGTATTTGGCCCTCAAGGAGTCTTGGTTTTACGGTTGGGCCGGTTTGCCGGCTATCGCCTATTACCGCACCCTGGGCATTTGGGGGATCGTTTTGGCGCTGTTGGCGGCCCCCGTCGCGGCGGCCAGTTTTGCCCCCCGTCGCCACGGCTTGGCCTTTGCGGCGGTGGATCTGTTGGCGGCGGCCCTGGGGATTGTGTTGGTGTGGGGGCGGCTGTGGCTGGGGTGGAACTACATCCGGCAGCGGTTGGCGGCCCCCGTGGTGCCCTACGAAGAAACCGGTTGGTACGACGGCCAAGCCTGGGAAAAACCCCTGGTGGATCGCACCCGCGAAGCCCTGCTCATTGCCAGCGAAGTGATGCCCCGCCTGCAACGGATTCAACGCACCTTGATAGGGGCGATCGCCCTGGCCGGGGTTTGCACCCTGGCTTTGATGTTATAGCTGTAAATAGCTTGGTTAGAACGGGGTACAGGGGTGAAACCCCTAGCTGGCGCCG
>JAAUUG010000204.1 GCA_012031195.1 Oscillatoriales cyanobacterium SM2_1_8 | reverse complement strand
GGGAGAGGGTTGGGGTGAGGGGGAACCCAAGACCAAGAGCGGGTCTGCTGCCATCGAATTCACCTCCTTTGGATCCTGAGCATCCCATCCCCGGTTTATAGTCATTTCAAATGTGTTTGCGACAATCCTGCCCTCACCCCCAGCCCCTCTCCCAGGAAGGGAGAGGGGAGCAAAGGCAATCAAAACAATCGCAGTCGTTCCATTCTTAACTAAATTGACTATATCTATACTTTGAGGACATCGGATTTTCTCCCTTTCCCAACGATCGGGGTGGCGCGAGCAGGAAACCGAGATTGGGAGGTTTTTTACAGGTAATCCCGGGGATCGGCAATGGTGCCGGCCAATGCCGAAGCCGCCGCCGTATAGGGAGAAGCCAAATAAATCTGGGCCTGCTTGTTGCCCATCCGCCCTGGGAAATTGCGGTTGGTGGTCGAAACACAAACCTCCGGTTCGTTCAGCCGCCCAAACGTGTCTTTGGGACCCCCCAAACAGGCCGCGCAGGAGGGAGCCGCCGGCTCAAAGCAACCCGCGTTGGTAAAAATGTCCGCCAACGTCATGCCGTCAATTTGGGTGGCGTGCAAATCGTCGTATACCTTTTGGGTGGCCGGCACGAGGTAGGTGGGCACCTTCACTTGCTGACCCTTCAACAACTGGGCCGCATGGAGAAAATCGGTGAGCTTGCCGCCGGTGCACGACCCGATGTACACCCGGTCGATTTTGCGACCCGCCACTTCCCGTACCGTTGCCCGGTTGTCGGGGGAATGGGGTTTGGCCACCACCGGCTCCAACCGGCTCACATCGTAATGCCGATGGCTGTGGTAACTGGCATCCCCATCGGCGTACAGCGGCACAAAGGCTTGGGCGGTACGCTGCCGCACGTAGTCAAAGGTCACTTCGTCCGGGGCGATCGTGGCATTTTTCCCCCCGGCCTCGATCGCCATGTTGCACAGGGTCATGCGCTCTTCCATCGACATCCGGGCGATCGTGTCGCCGTCGATTTCCAACGCCCGGTAGTTGGCTCCGGCCACCCCAATATCGCCGATCGCGTGCAAAATCAAATCCTTCGCCAGCAAATAGGGGGGCATTTCCCCGTGGAAGGTAAACCGCATGGTGGCCGGCACCTTCAGCAACAGTTTGCCCGTACCCATCACAAAGGCGGCGTCGGTGTTGCCAATGCCCGTGGCAAATTGCCCGAAGGCCCCGGCATTGCAGGTGTGGGAATCGGTGCCAAACAAGACTTCGCCGGGTCGGGTGTGCCCCTCCTGGGCCAAGGCAATGTGGCATACCCCTTTGTAGTCGGGGTTGGCCTTGAAATTGGCCCGATCCACAATGTCGTAAAAGTAACGAATGCCCTGCTCTTGGGCAAATTCTCGCAAAATATCCACGTTGCGGTTGGCCCGCTCGTCGGCCGTGAAAATGTAGTGATCGGGAATCAGCACAATTTTTTCGGGATTCCACACCCGCGCCGTGGCCCCAAATTCCTTCTTAAACACGCCGATGGTGCCTGGGCCGCACACATCATGGGTCATCAACAAATCCGCATTCACCCACACGTTTTCCCCCGGTACCACGCGATCGCGTCCGGCCGCGCGCGCCAAGATCTTTTCGGTCAGCGTCAAGCCCATGGTTCGTCCTTTTTGGTTATTGTAGCCCAGCCTTCCGGGGCTGCCCCAGGGTGTACTTCAATCCGTAACCCCAGGCCAACAGCCGCAGTCCCCACCGCGGTCGCCATGCCAACAGGGCCGGTCGGGAGCGCTGCACCAAAGCCGGCAACCATCCCCCCAACACCGCTGCCCCCAAAGCGCTCACGGTAAAACTCAGGTAGGTGTACAACCACCGTGCCAGATCTGCCGGCCCTGCCAAATCCCAAATCCAGGGAATGATGGCCGGGTTTTGGCTGGCGGCGGTGAGGGCCATGCGGTGAAATTCTCCCCAGCCAAACCGATCCTTGATGAAGCGATCGCTCACGTCGGCTGGCATCTGCGCCAACACCCCAAAAAAGGTGTTCAACATGGCGTTGAGCCGCTCTGGGGGGACGTGCTTGCCGGTGGGCACCATCATCCCTTTGGAAAATAGCCAGGTGACGGCGGTGTTGCTCTGATAGGCATTCACTTGGTTCAGATCGGCCGCCGATACCAGATCGTGCTGCAGGGCCACATCCAACAAATCCGTGAGCCGTGGCAAGTTGCGCACCAAGGAACCAAAGCCCGTGAACACCAAAGGCGATTGCAGGGAGGCGGCATCGCCGATGGCCAGCAGCCGATCGAACGCCACCCGTCGGCCGTCGGACTTCAGGGGAAAGTGGGCCGGAATGTAGCCAAAGGTGGGTTTTTTCCAGGTGAGTTGCGCCAAATCGCAGCGGCGGTATTCCGGAAAAATGTGAAAAAAGTCTTCATAAAGTTCCAGGAGAGAACCCGGGTTGTCGGGATGCACCTGGTGGTAGTGAAACAGATACACCGTGAGATCGTTGCCTTCCCCCGGAAACAATTCCCAAATCAGTTGCCGACCCCGCGAAATGTCCCCGTGGCTGTTCAAAACATCCCCGTAGCGCTTGTCCCAAACTTCGGGCCTCAACCCCGACAACACTGCCCCCACGGTCGGACACACGCTGTCAAAGGGGCGATCGCCGTGGAGTTGCCGGGCGATCGGACTGGCGGAACCCATCGCATCGATCAACACCCGACCGCTGATGGCAAAGGGGCCGCTCCCGTCCCGGCATTGGACTTCGACGCCGTTGGGGCCCACCGTAGCCTGCAAAATTCGGTGCGATCGCGCACGATGCCTCCGGCCTGCTGCAATTTGGTGCCGCAAATCTCCAGAAAGCGTGCCCCATCGATCGCCACGTTGAGCACGGTGGGGGTGTGCAAAACCGGGGCCCGGGCCTGGGGCGGGTTGTTTTCATCGAAAAACTTGTGAAACCCGTCCTGGTATTCGCAGGCGATCGCCCGTTCAAATTCCGCCGCCGTGAACAAACCGTCTTGGATCAGGTGGGCAAATTCTCCCCGCGAGATGTTCCATTCCCGGTTCATCCGCCCAAAGGGCAACCGCTCGATCAAACACACCCGATACCCCCGCCGTGCCATGGCCGCCGCATGGAGGGCCCCCAAAGCGCCCCCCACATAAATCAAGTCGAAGGTGGGCGCGGCCACCGGTTCCCGGCCCTCACACAGGCAGGGCGGGGTCGGCTCCGGGGCGATCGCGTTTTCGCGCCACCGTTTTTCCCACCAATAAACCCGCTCCAAGTCCGCTTGACCGTTGGGGAACCGCTGAAAATACTGGACGGTTTTGGGGTAGTACGGAGCCAAAGCCTCAAAAATGTCTGGATTGGCCGGCAAGGTGGGAAAAAAGGTCGGCAACCGATAGGGAAAAGCCCGCCGGAGGTCTTGAACCAGCCGTTGCAAAATTTCTTGCTCTTGACGGCGGCTCTCCCCTTCCCAACGAAAAACCTTGAGGTAGGTCGTCCGCTGCACCGACCACACCACCACCGACAAGACTGATGGGGGTTCCCCCCACTCCACCACCACCCCGCTGCCCCCCGCCGACCGCTTGACCAGGCTCCCCGTCGCCGTGGGTTGCCAGTCCCGTTGCAACCAAGCGAGAACCGCCTCGGTGTCGGGGGTGGGAATTTCTAGGTAAAGTCGTTGCTCCATCCGTGGCGATCGCTTGCTCTAACCTATCCTAGCCGATGCGCTCTGCCGGCACCCGCAACCGCACTTCCAAACGCAACCCGTACCGCTCCTCGAAGGATTCTTTCTTGTAGCTCAGGCTCCACAACTCCATTTCGCACGGGTCGCTGGGGTGTTTGGGCTCCAGGGTCAACAGGCACCGTTTGCTTTTGAGGTCGCACTGCACTTCGACCGCGGCGATCGCCCCGATTTGTCGCCGATCCAAGGCCACCGCCAACCGCAACAACGGATACACCTGCTCGACAAACAATTTGAGGCGACTGTTCGCCAAACGCTGAAAGTTTTCGTGCCGGTTTTTGGGGGGGCTCTTGCGGTGGTACCGCGCCAAGTTGGCGATCGCTTCGATCTCCATCTCCGTAAACCCCAGCAAGTTGCCGTGACGGATCAAATAATAGGAATGCTTGTGATGGGCCTCATGGCTGATAAAGTGCCCGCAATTGTGCAACAGCGCCGCCGCCCGCAACAGCTCCCGCTCGCGATCGCCGCAGTCGTGCAACACCCCCCGGGTGCCGTCAAACAGTTTTTCCGCCAGATGGGCCACCTGCTGGCCATAGTCCAAATTGACCGCATACTTCCGCGCCAACCGCAGGACAGAACGTTGGGCAATCTCGCTCTGGTATCGGTAGCGATCGGCAATGACCCCCCGCTCCAACATCCAGTTCACAATCAAACCCTCCCGCAGCGATCGGGTGCAGACCCGCAAACCCGTCGCCCCCAACAACCCCATGGCTTCTTGCAAAACCACCGCCCCCGCCAACACAATCTCGGCCCGGCGCTCCCCCACCCACTGGGCCCGCTCGCTGTAGGCGGAACGCCGCAACGTCCGCACCGCTTGCTCGACCGCGGCCAGGGAAATTTCGTACCCCTGCAACGTTTCGGGGGTAAACCCCGTAGCCTGCAACCCCACCAGACCCGCCACCGCTTCGATCGTGCCGGAAGTGCCCACCAACCGCGGCGGCTTCCCCTCCAACAACCCCCGCAGTTCGTCGGTAGGACGCTCCAACATCCCCACCACGTATTGCTGCAACCGCGCAAAGTCGGCCCCGCCAATGGGGTCTTCCCGCACAAATTCATCGGTGAGGCGCACCGCCCCAATTTTCGTGCTGCTTAAATAATCGGGATCCCGTCCATCCCCCAAAATCAACTCGGTGGAGCCGCCGCCAATGTCCAACACAATGTGCGGCTGACCGCCAAAATCTACCGCCGACAAAACCCCCAAATAAATCCGCCGCGCTTCCTCCTGCCCCGAGATCAACTCGACCGCAATCCCTGTCTCTGCCTCAATCCGCTCGATAAACCCCCGCCCGTTGGCCGCCTCCCGCGTGGCACTGGTGGCGACCGCAACCACTTCCTCGACCCGCAATGTCCGGCACATCCCCCGAAACCGCTTCAGGGCCCCAAGCGATCGGGCGATCGCCAACTCGGAAAGATCGCCGGTGCGGGCACACCGCTCCCCCAAACGCACCGTTTCTTTCTCGGCCGCCACAATCGTAAAACTCGACAACGCCGGCTCTACGTCCGCAATCACCATGTGGATCGAGTTCGTCCCGATGTCGATCGCCGCCAGTCGCTTCATGCATCCCCCTCGCCCTCGGATTCATCATACCGCCCCCGGTTTTCGACTTGACATATGAATAGCTGTTCATGTATTGTAGATTCATCGATAGGAAAAAGTTCCAGGAGGTCAGGATGTCGGAAGCAGTGCGTTGTGCTTGTGCGAAGGGTTGTGCCTGCACGGTGTTGCCGGGGCAGGGCGTGGTGGTAGACGGCAAAGTGTATTGCAGCGAAGCCTGTGCCCACAACCATGTCAACGGTAAGGGGTGTGGTTCCAGCGATTGCCACTGCGGTGTCTAGCCTTTAGGTCAGCCGGGGCATCCTCGCCCAGGCCCCCCGATAACGGGGGGCCTTTGGATTGGAAGCGAGCCAAGGTTTTCCTTATTCTTCGGGCCCCCAATTGGTGCGGGGCTGGGGTGGGGGTCAAAAAAGATGGGGAGGTTTGGGTTTTGACGTGAGTTCGACGGTGGAAATTTTTGCCCAGTCTGGTTTCTGTTGACTTTG
>JAAUUG010000203.1 GCA_012031195.1 Oscillatoriales cyanobacterium SM2_1_8 | reverse complement strand
CCCCCGAAACATGGGACTTGCAATGGGTCACCGTAGCCCTGGGCACTCCACCACCAATAGCCCTCCGCCAGATTGTACAAATGGCGTTGAGCCCCAAGGACTCGTCCAGGGCCTGCTGCATCTGGTTTTCCACCTCCTTGCGCTCGGTGATGTCCCGCACCCATACCATCGCCTCGTCGCTGCTGATGGCGGCGATCCGGACTTCTTCGTACACCGTCTGACCGCCAACATCCAGGCATTGCTCGTAGGTTTGCATCTGCCCGGTGAGGATGGCCCGGCGAATGGCCGCCAGCTTGCAAGTTGCCCACTCCGGTGACAACGAGTCGAACACCGTGCATCCCACAAACGCTCGCTCCCCATGGGCGATCGCCGCAGCCGATCCCGGCCCAACGGTTCCGCCAGGTAAGCCCCTTCCCAATTCACCCGCAGCAACAAATCGGGCATCGCCTGAATCAACGCCCGGTTGCTGGCTTCGCTGGCCCGCAGCCGCCGTTCCGCTTCTTGGCGATCGCGAATTTCCAGCAACAAACTGCAAAAATCGGCAATTTCCGCTGCAAACGTCTGCTCCTCCGGTTGCCAGACCCGTTGCGCCTCCACCATCTCGGCGCAGATTACCCCCCGCCACACCCCCCGATGCCACACCGCCACATCCAACATGGCGTGAACGCGGTTGGGGCGCAAATAAGATTCGGAAAACTCTGCCGTACGGGGATCGGCCCAAGCATCGGCCGCGGCCAAAAAACGTTCCCGCTGCATGGCAGCAAAATAGATCGGAAAATCCCGGGCCAGCAATTCCCCCCCCCGCTCGCAGGTTTGGGTCTGGGCGTTGTACAACCCGCACAGATCAGGCGATCGCTCGCCGCCGGCGGCACCAGCCACAAACTGCACCGGTTGACCGCCAAGGTTTCGGTTGCCACCTCCAACACCCGATGGATCGCCACCGGAAATTCCAGCGCAAACAACGCCCCCCGCATCAACTCGGAAATGGCCGCCGCCGACTGCCGCCAAACCGTTCTTGCCGCCGCTGCGGCCCCACATCCCGCACCGTTCCCTGAAAATACAAAAAGCGACCGTCCGCCGCCCAAATCCGATGGGCACTTTCCACAATCCAAGTGGTGCTGCCATCTTTGCGGTAAATTTCCGCCTCGAAATCCGTAACCGCTCCCGCCGCCGCCATCAACGCCAAAAAACGTTCCCGCTGCTGGGGATCGACATACAACTGGGTGCCAATATCCTGGACACGGGCCAACAAATCCGCCGGCGAATCGTAGCCGTAAATGCGCGCCAACGCCGGATTAACCCGCAAATACTGTCCGTCGGCCGTGGTCTGGAAAATGCCTTCGGCCGCCTGCTCAAACAACAGACGATACCCCTGGTTTTCCTGCGCCAGCTCTGCCACCGCCGGCGAAAGGTGCAAATCCTCGTCCATGCCCACCTTGCGCTTCCCGCTATACTATAAACCGAACCCCCCCCTGCGAGCCGGCTTCCCTCCAGGCCTTGCCGGAACCTGTCCCACCGGTTCATAATGTGCCAAGAATTATCCGGACGAAGTATCCTGGCGACCCTACGCCCCCAACCCTGACCCTCGTTCCTGCCTTGGTTGCGGGCACCCTGGACGAACCAGCGTTTTCTACCATGGTCTTTTTACCTCTCTGATGCACTTGTGGGATGGGCCTGCTGGGCGACAGGTTAACCCGCAACGATCGCAATGTCTCCGCAGTGAACCCGGCAGGGTGGTTACCATGGAGGAAGTCCCTGGCGATCGGTCGCCGCCTTCTGCTCCCATCTGGTGCAGGCCCCCCAAACAGATAGCCACCATATAGACAGGTAGACAGATTCCGTGGACATCGAGCGCCAAGATCATCAAGATCGATTGTTGCAAAGCAAAGTGGGGGCCATGTTGGGAGCCGAAGGATTGAATCCAACGACGAGACGGCCGCCGATCGCCGCCGGGCTTCCATCGAGCCGGACAAAGTGCGACCCCGGCCCCAGCCCGCCCTCGAAACCGCTGGCCACGGCCGCAGCGATCCCCGCACCGAGCGGTTCAAATCTTCGACCCGCCGCAATCCGTTTTTATCGACCTATGCCAAAAACAAGTTGGTCGAAATCGCGGAAAAAAAGTACGATCCCGCCGACCTGAGGGAGCTGGGGGATGACATTTTGTCGATCCTCGAAGACATTGAGTTTTCGATCTGCATCGACGGTCAAGTGTATGTGCAACTGGACGAGGTTTCGACCCAGCGCCAAGATCGCACCCTCCTCCAAAAAAATTCGAGCCGCCTCAAACACCCCTTCGAGTTGATGAGCCGCATGGAAGAGGTGCGCAAACTGTTGGCCCAAACCTCGATTTTGATGTTGAGCCAGCCCCGCCAAAAACTCAAAAGCGCGGTGGATTTGTTCGATCGCAACCTCTATGAGTTGATGGAAGATTTTTTGAAGCTCAATCAACTCTACGATTACTTTTTCGAGGATGTTTTAACCTTGATGAAGCCAATCATCATGGATGATTTTGAAGGCTTGGTGCAGGACAAAAAAAACCTGGAAACTTACATTAAATTTGTCTTGCGCAACCTGGAGAACGATCCAGAATCCATAGATATGGAAAGCTTAAAGTTTTTCCTGATCAACTACCCAAAGGTTCAGCTAGATCGGGAAGATGAGGACAGCCGGGTAATTTACGACTGCCTGATCGATAGCCTGAAGCGGGCCCGGTTGTCGCCGGAAGGCAAACGGGAATTGATTGTAAATTTGTTCGAGTTGGAGTTTCGCACCAAAGATTTTCGCAAGCAAATTGTGAAAAACATTCTCAAGTATTGCCACAAAATTTTGGATTGCGAACGTCAACTTTCCATCTACGGTCAAAAATCTTTGTATACCTGTGCTTTGGGGTATACGAGCATGATTTTCAATGCGATCAAGGGCTGGGAAAACTTTGAAGGGGATTTGTCGGTGTCGGGGGTAAGTTTGCAGGTGGTGCCGCGGGTGCGGGACGGCTGGTTTGAATCGTCGCGCGCCGATTATGGGGGCAAGGTGTATTTTTCCAGCAGCGGTCGGTTGTTGTATTTCAGCAAACACAAGCCTTTTGGTTGCTTTATGACAACCGATCGCACGGCGCAGTTTTTGGTGAGTTGCGGCTACGAGTTTATTTCCCGCAAGTCGGGGTTTCGCGCCGCGATGTGCCACAGCAACGATATTCCGGTGAGCTCGGAGGTACGGGCAAAGTTGATGAATGTTTTGTCTTAGGGGAACTTTGCGGTTGGGCAAGGTGTCTCTGGGGTAGCTTTCGGGGAACTTATGCAAAAAATCTGGGTAAGCGGTTTGACAATCGCGTTGGTGTTGGGCAGCAGCGGCTTGGCTTGGGCGGACGATCGCCGGGAAGCGGCGTCGTTGGAGCAGGCGATCGGGTGTTTGCGGGCGGCAGTGGCGGCGCGGCCGGGTCAGGTCAAGGATTTGGACATCGAACGGCAGGACAACCGGCTGGTTTGCAAGGTAGACATTGTCAGCGGCGACAACGAGTTTGAAGTGAAAGTGGACGCCGGTACCCGCAGGGTTCTGAAGGTGGAAAAAGACTAGCGCGATCGGCCCCTGCCTCTATGCTGGTGGGGGCGAACACGGATGAACCAGATGGACGGGAGCCTGGACGGGGCCATTGCCTGGCTGCAACAACTGGCCCAAGCGGATTTGTTGGATGGGTGGCACGGGGACGGAGGCCCCTGTCCCCGGGAAGCCAAGGGGGTGTTTCCGACGGGGCCGGTGCGGCAAATTTGGCGGGTGCCCTCGCGGTGGACGGGGGCCGTGTTGACGCTGCGGGGGCGATGGTGGGCGGCCCAGGCCGAAGTTTGGGTAGACGGCACCCTGCGGCAGACGGGGGATCTGTTTGACGATCGCGCCGTGGTGGTTTTGACCGAAAACGCCGTGGCGGCCACCCCCTTCCATTTGGAAATCCGGTTGCAGCCACCGCCCCGCGATCGCCCGGCGGTGGTGGCGACTTGGGTCGAGGCCTGGTTTCCGGAAGACCCGGGGGATTGGGGCACCCTGGCCCTGGAGTTGAAGGTATTGCGGGCGTTGGCACCGGTGTTGGCGGCGGAGCGTCCGGATTTGGCCGCGGCGGTGCAGGCGGCGATCGCCGGGTTGACGGCGGACGGTTGCATTTCACGGCCGGGGTTGGCCGCCTGGCGGGAGGCCTTGTTGGCGGTGAGTCCCTGGCTCAAGGAGCGATCGGTGGGGATTTTGGGCCATGCCCACATCGACGTCGCGTGGTTGTGGCCGATCGCCGAAACCCATGGGGTGTGCCAGCGAACGTTTGGGTCGGTGCTGAGCCTGCGATCGCAATTCCCCGAGCTCTTGACCTTCAATCAAAGTACGGCGCTGTTTTATCGGTGGTTGCAGGCCGATGCCCCCCAACTCTTGGCCAAAATCCAAGGGGCGATCGCGGCCGGATGGTGGGAGCCGGCCGGGGGCATGTGGGTGGAACCGGATGGGAATTTGCCCTTGGCCGAGGGCACGATCCGGCAAGTTTTGTACGGACAGCAGGCGTTCCAGCGGTTGACGGGGCAGCGGGCCACGGTGGCTTGGCTGCCGGATACCTTTGGGTTCCACGGTCAGTGGCCCCAAATCTTGCACCAAGCTGGGTTTGCCGCATTTTTTACCCAAAAATTATCCTGGAACGACACCACCACCTTTCCCTACCGCGCGTTTTGGTGGGAGGGCATCGACGGCAGCCGCCTCCGCACCTACTTCACCAATGCCCTGGGGGCGGACATCGACCCCGAAGCCATGGCCCAACGGTTGGCGACGGAACCCCACAGCCTGTGGTTGTACGGCGTGGGGGATCACGGCGGTGGGCCAACCGCCCAGATGTTGGCCACCGCCCAGCGTTGGCAGCGATCGCCCCTGTTTCCCCGGTTGTACCCCACAACGGCGGCGGCGTTTGCCGAAACCCTGGCCGACGATTTGCCGGTGTGGTCGGGGGAACTGTATTTGGAGTTTCATCGGGGCACCTACACCACCAAAGCCGATGTCAAAGCTCGGTACCGCCGGCAGGCGATCGCCCTGTTGGCCACCGAAACCTACCGGGCGATCGCCGCCTTGACCGGGCAACCCTATCCCCAAGCTGTCCTGCGGGAAGCCTGGGAAAAGTTGTTGATTCAAGAATTTCACGACATTTTGCCGGGAACCTCCATCCCCGAAGTGTTTGCCGAAGTCGAGGCGATCGCCCAAGACCTGGACAGCCTCCTGCCACCTCTGCGCGGGACGGGGGGATGGTTCAACCCGTTGGCCTGGCCGCGGCAATGCTTGTTGAGGGTTGACCAACCGCCGATCGGGCCCCATCAAGGGGTGGACGCACAGCATTTGATGGCGGTGCGGGCTCCGGCCTGGGGCTTGGCCCAACCCGATCTCGACCCGGTGCCGCCCCTCACGGCCACGCCCCTCACCTTGCAAAACCCTTGGCTAACGGTAGACATCGACCCCACCACGGGGGATGTGGCCCAAATCCAGCGGGCGGGCAAAGATTGTTGCGGGCCCCCTGCGGGAGTCGGTTTTTTAGGGACGACGGTCAGTATTGGGATGCCTGGAACCTGAATCCCGATTATGGCGACCACCCCTTGCCGGCCCCGGTGCTGACCTCGATCGCCCTGACGGAAACGGGCCCCCTGCGAGCCGCCATCGTCAGCCGTTTGACCTTTGGCCATTCCCGGTTGCAGCGCACCGTGCGGTTGTATGCCCATCACCCGTTTGTAGAAATCCTCTACGAAGTCGATTGGCAGGAATCTGGGGTGCTGTGGAAAG
>JAAUUG010000202.1 GCA_012031195.1 Oscillatoriales cyanobacterium SM2_1_8 | reverse complement strand
CAGAGACCTCGCCCCCACGCGTCCCCCATTGTGTTCACGGCTGGCCACCCTTGACCTGGTCCAGCATAACCCAGAAAAAAAGGCAGGGGCTGCAGCCCCCACCTTTCGTTAGGTTTTGTTGACAAGAAGGGCATCAAGAACATCGGCCCTCATCCCCCAACCCCTTCTCCCAGAACGGGAGAAGGGGAGCGGAACCCTTTTACACCGCGGGGTGGGCAGGTCAACCCAACCTAGAACCTATTTGGGTTTAGTAGTCGTAATCGCCGCCGCCGGGAGCCGCCGCCGGGGCCTTGTCTTCCGGTTTGTCCACCACGATGCACTCGGTGGTGAGGATCATGCCGGCGATCGAAGCCGCGTTTTGCAGCGCCGACCGGGTCACCTTCGCCGGATCGACAATGCCCGCCGCGAACATGTCTTCGTATTCCCCGGTCATGGCATTAAAGCCCACCGTGAACTCCTTCTCGCGCACCCGCTCGGCAATCACCGCCCCGTTGTAACCGGCGTTTTCGGCAATCCGCATCACCGGCGCCCCCAACGACTTGGCCACAATCGTCGCCCCCGTCAACTCTTCGCCGCTGAGGTTGCCCTGGGCCCACTCGGTCAACTCGCCCACCAAGTGCAGGTAGGTGGTGCCGCCCCCAGGTACGATCCCTTCTTCCACCGCCGCCTTGGTGGCGTTGATGGCATCTTCCAGGCGCAACTTCCGATCCTTCATCTCGGTTTCGGTGGCTGCCCCCACCTTCACGACCGCCACGCCGCCCGCCAACTTGGCCAGACGCTCCTGCAGCTTTTCCTTGTCGTAGGAAGACTCGGTTTCGTCGATCTGCCGCCGGATTTGCTCGCAGCGCGACTTCACCGCCACTTCGTTGCCGTCCGCCACAATGGTCGTGCTGTCCTTGGTCATCACGATCCGCCGGGCCCGACCCAAGGCATCCACCTTCACCGCATCCAGCTTCAGACCGGCATCCTCGGTCACCACTTGGGCCCCGGTCAACACCGCCATGTCTTCCAACATCGCTTTGCGGCGATCGCCAAAGCCGGGAGACTTCACGGCGCACACGTTCAACACGCCCCGCAACCGGTTCACCACCAGGGTGGCCAAGGCTTCTTTTTCGATGTCTTCGGCGATGATCACCAACGGCCGACCCGACCGCGCCACCTGCTCCAGCACCGGCACCAACTCTTGCACCAGGGCAATTTTCTTGTCGGTGATCAACACCAACGGCTCCTCAAACACCGCTTCCATCCGGTCGGTGTCGGTGACGAAGTACGGCGAAATGTACCCCTTGTCGAAGCGCATCCCTTCCGTCACTTCCAGCTCGGTGGTCATCGATTTCCCCTCTTCCAAGGAAATCACCCCCTCTTTGCCCACCTTCTCCATGGCTTCGGCAATCATTTGCCCCACCGCTTCGTCGTTGCCCGCCGAAATGGCCCCCACTTGGGCGATCGCCTTCGAGTCTTCGACGGCCCGCGACCGGCTGGCAATTTTTTCCACCAAGAACTGCGTGGCCTTGTCGATCCCCCGCTTCAGGGCGATCGCGTTGGCCCCGGCCGCCACGTTGCGCATCCCTTCCTTCACCATCGCCCGCGCCAACACGGTGGCGGTGGTGGTGCCGTCGCCGGCCGCATCGTTGGTCTTCGAGGCCGCCTGCCGGATCAAAGACACCCCGGTGTTTTCGATGTGATCTTCCAGTTCAATTTCCTTGGCGATCGTCACCCCGTCGTTCACGATTTGGGGCGCGCCAAACTTCTTCTCCAACACCACGTTTGCGCCCCTTGGGCCCCAACGTCACCGCGACCGCTTCGGCCAAAATGTCCATGCCCCGTTCCAGGGCCCGCCGTGCATCTTCGTTGTAAACAATTTTTTTCGCCATGGGAATTCCTTTGGTTTTTCAGGTAAACGATTGCGTGTCTGCCCGTGCGGCTTAAGACACCACAGCCAAGATGTCTTTTTCCGAGAGCAGCACATACTCATCGCTGCCCAGTTTCACTTCGGTGCCGGCATACTTCGAGTACAACACCTTGTCGCCCACTTTCACTTCCATCGCCACCCGGTTGCCCTTGTCATCCAGCTTGCCGGGGCCGGCGGCCGCCACTTCGCCAATCTGCGGCTTTTCTTTGGCGGTGTCGGGCAAAATGATGCCGCCGGCGGTCTTTTCTTCCTTCTCGGCAATTTTGATAAACACGCGATCGCCCAGGGGTTGCACCGTGGTGACGTTCAAGGTTGCTGCGGCCATACGCATTTTCTCCGTTAGCACTCTCTTCCTACGAGTGCCAATGTAGGCGAAAGCGGAGGACGGATTCCAGTGCGGGTTTCCGTACCGATGGCCCATAATTGGGGAGAGGGTTAGGGAACACCATGGCCAAGACCGTACGCATTGAACCGATCGCCCAACAGGTGGATGTGGCGACCAACAACAACCTGCTGTCGGCTCTGATGGGGGACGACCTGAAAATTTTGAAAGAATGTGGGGGGCGCGGCATGTGCGCCACCTGCCATGTGTACATCAAGCAGGGCATGAATGCGTTGTCGCCCATGGCCAAGCGCGAACAGCGAACCCTGGAGGTGATCACCACCAGCAAGCCCAATTCCCGGTTGGCCTGCCAGGCGCGGGTGTTGGGAGAAGGCATTGTGGTGGAGTTGCCGGTGGGGGTCTACGTCGAATCGATTCAGGACATTGCGGCGTTGATTGGTCGTCGCTGCGAACGGCCGCTGTTGCACCCGGTGACCGGTCAGTGTTTGGTGGAGGTGGGCCAGCTCATTACCCGCTCGGTGGTGGGGCAACTCGAAGATACCGATTTCCGCATTGGCGACCAATTGGCTTTTACCACGGAAGCTTAGTCATCGAGGCTTGATCATCGAGGCTTATAGTCATTTTAATTAAAACCGACACGGTTTTTTCCTGCCCAACGAAAGTCTAGTAGAACCAATACGGGGGCTTCGCCCCTGCGACCCGACTTGTTTTGTCTCGTCGCTATGCAAAACAGCGATCACTACCAAAGCTTAGGGGTCGGGGGCAGGAGGCTGATTGGCCATCAAAACCGCCGCTTCGGCGAGGGTAAGTACCGCGCAAAAGACGGTTTGCCAGGAGCCGGGTTGGCAGGGGTGGGTTTGCCGATGCACTACTTCCAGGCAGTAGCTGTGGGGTTCCTGACCAAGGCTGCGCCACAGGTAAACCACGAGGTAGGTGGGGGCGGCGGGGCGATCGGGTTGCAGTGCTTGCCGAAAGGTCTCAAGGTCGGGGGCTTTGAGCAGGGTCAAAACGGCGCGATCGCCCGTGTAGCCCAACCGCCGGGGTTGCCCAAACCAAGTGTTCATCTGCGCCGAGAACAACCCCACCGCCTGCCAATACCCCCCCAACCCGGCGAGGCTGGCCACGGCGATCGCCTCCAGGCTCCATAACCCCCAGGGATTGAGAAAAAGCCGAAACGGGGGGCGACCGGGCACCAGACCGGCCACCTCTTCTTGGGCCACCAAGCGCAAGTAGCCCCAAAAACCGGCGGCACCCACATTTTCCTGGAGAAATTTCCCCAAAAACTCAGCTTGGCGGTGCGCTTCCGTGGGATCGAGTTGTTGGGCGATCTCCGCCAAGGCCGCCTGGCGAAACCGCAGAAAATTGGTGCCGTGAAACACCCCATAGCTGCCGAGACCGGCGATCGCCGCCACCAGGAAGGCCCCCCTCGGGCTCCGCACTTTGCCCCCACGTACCCCGGCGATCGCCCCGCCGGCCGCCGCCAACCCGATTCCCACAGCAAAGCCACCGGGCAAATAGAGCCAAGGGCTGAGGCTGCTCAGGAGGATCGCGGCCATGCCGCCGGCCACGCTGGAGAGCCCCAACGTTGCCAACAACCCCCGCTTTGGGCTGTGGGGAGCAGAACGATAGGGTTCCATCAGCGGGTACCGGTCACGATAAAACTCACCCGTTGCCCAATGTTGGTGCAATGGTCGGCAATGCGCTCCAGGTGGTGCAACGCCAACACCAATTGCAGCATCGGCTCCAGGAAACCTTCCCAGCGGCTGGCGGCCAACAGTTCGTACAACTCCCGGTAGTCGCGATCGACCGCATCGTCTTTGACTTTGATGTCCCGGGCCGGGCCGCATCCAAATCCGAAAGCACCCCAAACTCATGGCCAGCATGGCCCGACAGCGGTTGGACATGGTTTGCAGCCGTTCTTGGTGGGGGAACGGCGGGTACCGAAACAACACCACGGCGATTTCCCCTAGGTTTTTGGCGTAGTCGCCGATGCGCTCCAAATCCCGCACCAGTTGCATGTAGGCCCCCAACACCCGCAACTGGCGGGCCACCGGGGCATACAAACCCATCGCTTCTAGGCAGTCCACCTCAATTTGACGGTAAAAGCGATCGACCTCGCGATCGTGCTCCTTCAGCAGGAGGGCCCGTTCCAAATCCCGCTCGAACAGGGCGGCATGGGCCAGCCAACAGGAGTCTTCCACCAAAGCCCCCATCCGCAACACATCTTGTTCCAGCCGCAGCAGGTCTTTGGTCAGACTGGACATCGCCCCCCCCTAGGTGGTTTTGGCAGCGTTTATTCGGCTACAACTTGCACGGAAATGGTGGCGGTGACCTCGGCGTGCAGCTTGATCCGCACTTCGTAGGTGCCCAGGGTGGAAATTTCCGGCAGTTCGATGTCCCGGTGATCGATTTCCATCAGGGTTTTGGTGGTGATTTCTTGCGCCACTTCCCGTTCGGTGACGGAACCAAAAATGGCGTTGTTGGCCCCCACGGTCTTGGCGATCGTGTAGCCGCCGATGGTCGCCAAAGCCTGCTTGCGTTTTTCCGCTTCTTGACGAATGGCCACCAGCCGTTGCCGTTCGGCCTCTTGCCGCCGGGCGACTTCTTTCACCACCCCGGGGGTGGCCCGCACCGCCAGCCCCTGGGGCAACAGGTAGTTGCGGGCATAACCGGGCGCAACCGCGACCAATTCCCCTACTTTCCCCAATTTTTGGACGGTTTTGGTCAGCATGACTTGCACATCGCTTTTGGCCATGGTTTTTTCCTTGCAACGAGACAGAATTTCTATGCTACCGCTTCTGCCTAGAATTTGGGCCGTTTGCTGTTACCATGTTGGCAAAAATCACGGATAAAGTCGATCATCCCAGACACTGCCCGCAGCGATTCCACAATCAAGACCGGTGTGCAGACATGAACCCTCGGCGGAACGTTCGATCTTATTGGCAAGGATGGGCAGGTTTAGCGGCGGGGATGTTTGTCCTGCTGGGTTGGGGGGTGCGTTCCTGGCCGCGGCGGGCATCGGTGCCGGCCGGTGAGCGGGGGCCGCAGGTGACCGAAGCGGTGGGGGGGCCCCTATGGGTTGTGGCCGCGGGGAGCAAAGAACCCCTGATGGTGGGGCGGGTGTTGTCCCCCCAAGACCGGTTGGTGTTGGAAAACGGTCGTTTGCAGGTGGTGTGGCCGGATGGCACGATCGCCCGGTTGGAGGGCCCTACAGCCTGGCAGTTGGAAGATGCCCAGCAATCCACGTTGCAGGATGGACGGCTGTTGGTATGGTTGCCGCCCACGTCGCCGCCGGTACCTTCGACCAAACGTTGGCAATTCCCGGGGGGGACGGCGGTGGTGGCCCCCGGCGGCGCGTTTTTTGTGGCGGTGGCCCGCGATCGCACCGTGCGTCTGGCCCAGTTGGAGGGAGAGACCCTGGTGTTTCGCCCCAATCAGGGCGATCGCCCGGTGTTGCGGTTGGGCAGTTCGAGCCAATTGACGGTACGGGCCGATGGGCAATGGGAGCCGCCGACGGTGTTGGTGCCCGGGCGATCGCGCG
>JAAUUG010000201.1 GCA_012031195.1 Oscillatoriales cyanobacterium SM2_1_8 | reverse complement strand
GCCAAATTGCTCCCCCAATTGGGTCAAAGATATTGTCCCCGGTTGCTGCGTAAAAAAATCCCCCAGGCCGCCGCCATTTCCGTTAGGTTTTCTTTATGGGCCAACTGGGCGATCGCCTGGCTGGCGGCCCGGTTCGACAATTTGCGGGGGCGGGGGGGGCGGGGTGTAGTTTCCGGCAGTTGCTGGGCCAGGTTTTCCAGTTCAGCGATCAACTCCAGCAGGGTCACCGGTCGGTGTTGGGGCGGCAGGGCCACGGGCCGCCGCCGCAGGCAGGTTTCGAGGTTGGGGGGCAACCCGCTGACCGCTGGCTCCAGATCCAGTTCCGGGGCCAAGACCTCCGGCGGGGGCGGATCGAGGGTACGGGCCTTCAGCAACACCAGCATCGCCCCATACAACAACGCTTCGGCCGATTCTGCCAACGTGCGGCGATCACTTTCAAACAACCGGGCCAAACAACGATCAATCGCCTCGATCACGTTGATATCCCACGGATCGAGTTCGCCCCGCTCCGAGAGGTCGATCGAACGGCGATCGCCTCCTTGGCAATGGACGCCGCCGCAGCAGGGGGGGAACGGTCGGACACAAGCGGCAATTAGGCAGGGTTTTTGGCTTCGACTTCCACATCAATGGCCGTGGCGGACGCCAAACGCTTGCGCTCTTCCATATCGGCTTGCAGTTCCGCCACCTGCTGCTGGAGGGTCTGAATCTGCCGATCTTTGCGGCGAACCATCCAAAAATTTTGCAGGCTTGTCCACACCGAAAACACCCAGGCCAAAATGGCCCCCATCCCCATCGCCGCGATCGCCTCCAAGGCAATTGGCGCCGACACCTTCAGGTTGGGCAACAGTTGCACGGTGGCCGGTTCTGGATTTTCGAGGGCAAAAAACGATAGGGCAAACACAAGGGCAAACATCAACAGGAAATCGATTTGTTTCATCGCCCAAACCTGGTCGTTTCTGCCCAGATTGTACCGCTTGCCGCCATTTTGGCAAGGCCAACCCCCTAACCCAAGGCCGCCGCCACCGCAAATAGACCATCCACCACCAGGGTGCTGCCCACGGCCCCCGCGAAGGCACGATGGTGGGGGGTGCCGGTGCGCCAGCCCTGCCAGGTCAACCACAGCAACCACCACCCCAACAGCAGACCCCAGGTTACCCCCCAATCGGTGCGCACCAGCGCCAGGGCTTGTTGGAACAGCGGCCCGAGGTCACGTCCTTCCGTGCGGGCGATCATCCGCCAGAGGGGCCCCAACCCCACCACCCAAAAATACAAATCGGTGACGGCGGTGCCCACCAACGACCCCAGGTAAAACCAGCCGCCAACCCGATGGCTTGGGGAGCGGCGATCGCCCACAGGGCCCATGGCAACGCCATGGCTTCCACCGGCAAATGCCAGAGGGGTTCCCCCCGCAACACCCCAATCACAAAGAACCGCACAGCCAAGCCAAACCAAAGCCCCAAATCAAACTGCCCCACAGCGGCCGCCGGCGATCGGCCAGCCACTGCCGCGCCAACGACAGCCAGCCCACCGTCCCCACCAACGCCAACCAGGGAGCCTGACGTACCAACGGCGCTTGGAAAAAACCGGTACCGAGACCAAAAAAGCGGCCCCCCAAAACAACTGCATTCCTATGGGCCACCGTCGCTTCCCTGCCGCCGGCCACCATGTTTCGGTTGTAATCAAGGTTTATTAAGAAGTTTTGCGAAATGTGTCTCCACGATAGCGGAAAATCCGGATTTCGTCACGTCCGGCGCACCGTGGCAAACCAGTCTTGAAAGCGATCGCCCAGGGCTTCGAGGGAATACTCCCGTTCCGCTTGGCGACGGCAGCGATCGCGGCGGAGGGCGGGCACCTGGGCGACGGCTTGGCACAGGCTGTCCAGGTTATCGGGCTCCACCAAAAAACCGGTTTCCTGGTGGCGGCAATTTCGATGGGGCCCCCGGGCGTAGCTGATCACGGGCACGCCGCAGGCCAGCGCTTCGATCGCCACGTTGCCGAAGGCTTCCACCCATTTCGGGGTCATCAACAGGGCTTGGCACTGCCCCAGGCGGGACTGCAGGTTGGTCGTATCGTGAAACCCCGTATAAATCAGCTGGGCGGTGGGAAAATCCTGCTGTATGCGCTGCCAGTAGGCTTCATCTTGCATTTTGCCCATCACCCACACTTCGCGATCGAGCCGTGCCGACACCGCCGCCGCATCCTCCAGACCTTTTTCCGGGGCAATGCGGCCCACCCAAGCCAATTGGGGCCCGGCGTCCGCCCGGTATTCGTAGAGGGACAAATCGATGCCGCTGCCCAACACCCGAAAACTTTGCGGTTGGTGCTGCGTAAACGCAAACGACTGGGCTTGAATGCGGGTATAAACCCCCAACGTGCCGGGGAACCGAACGGCGGTTTGGGCCAGCATCCGATCCAACGAAGCCTGCAGCGAGCCCATGCTGACAAAATGCAGCACCGGAATTTGCAAAAACGGCGTCAGGTAAAACGGCAGCCAGTCGTAGGCAAAGTTGACCACCAGGTCGTAACCGTGTTGATGGCGACGTACCCAATCCCACATCCGCGCCAACACCGAATCCGTCGGCAACTGGATCGGGGCATCCCAGGGATCGTTTTGGGCAAAGGGGTGGGCATCTCCTGGCACCGCAATCACGTTCGCCGCCGGCAACATCGAACCCGCCGGGGCCAGCACATCCACGGTTTCGCCCCGCCGCTGCAATTCCTGCACCAAATTGCGCAGGGTGAGCTCCACGCCGCCGCCAATCCCCGTGCCCATCGGGCCCACCGGTGTCGATGCCAACAACAAACCCATGGCTTTTTTCCAAACCGCGCCTTCAGCTTGCCACAGAAAGCGTGGCGTGTAGCATAGAGGATGTACCCACTGACAAAAAGGGCATGTACGAAGTCGTTCGGATTGCGTGGTCGATTTTGGCCGTTTCCATGATCTTCTTGGTGTTTTTGCACAGCCCCAAGGGCGACGGTTTGGCCAGCATTGGCGGCCAGGCCCAAATGTTTTCCGGCACCAAAACCGCCGAGGCCAACCTCAACCGTTTTACGTGGGCGGTTGTGGTTCTGTTCGTGGCGGCGACGTTTGTCTTGAGCCGTAGCCCGGCCCCCACCGTTGTCCCGGCTGCGCCCCCCACCGCCCCCGCCATTCCGTCTCAGTTGTAGTTCTATAAATAACTTGGTTGGAACGGGGTGCAGGGGTGAAACCCTGGCTGGGGGTGTAGCCCCCAAACCCCCTTTTCTTTCAAGTCCCGAACCTATCCGAATATAGCTATGCCATCGCACCTATGCGGTGAATGCGGGAGGTCACGGGGCAGGGGAAGCGAATGCAGTCCCGAAACCTTTAGGGTAGGCGGGGCCGGTGGATCGTCAAGGTTGAGGAAGGGCGCAACGGTGCAAACCAGAGAAAAAAACGCAAAGCCCCACTTGGTGTATGTTTTGCCCTACGCCGAACGGGGGGGTACCGAAGCGCATGTGGGGCAATTGCTGGCAGGGCTGGGCGATCGCTATCGGCTATCTTTGCTAGCACCATGGGGGGAGGGGCTAGGGGCGTTGACGGCCATACCGGGGGTGAGGCACCATGCTTTTCCGCGGTGGGATCGCCAGCCCGTTCAGGGGGTAAGGGCCCTATGGCAACGGGTGCGATCGATCCACCACCAAGAGCCCATCGACCTGATCCATGTCCATGCTGCGGCGGAATTATTGGTGTTGTTGCGTGGCGCCCTGCCAAAGGTGCCTTTGGTGCTGACTGTACACGGCTACCACACCGTTGATCGCCAATTTAGCTATTGGTTGGCGGCGCAGTTGGCCAGGTGGACGGGGGCCCAGGTGGTGACCGTTTGTGCTGCGGAATACAATCATTTGGCGGCCTGCGGGTTGCCGGGCTCCCATTTGCAGCTCATTGCCAACGGGGTCGCCGAGCTCACGCCGGAACCTTCGGCCGTGGCGGCTTGGCAAGAACAATGCGGTTTTTGGGGCCCGTCCGAATTTGTTTTGGGGACGGCGGCCCGCTTGGTGCCGATCAAAGGGTTGCGGTTTTTGCTGATGGCCTGCGCCCAACTTCACCGGGAGTTTCCCCAATTGCGGTTGGTGGTGGCTGGCAGCGGCGCCCAAAAAGACGAACTGCAGGCGTTGTCCGAAAATTTGGGGATTGCCGACCGGGTTCAATTTGTGGGCCACACCGATCGCCTCGCCGCCTTGATGACCTGGTTTGATGTGTTTGCCTTGCCGTCTTTGCAAGAAGCCGCCAGCCTCGCTTGTTTGGAGGCGATGGCCCTGGGCAAAGCCGTGATTGCCACCGAGGTGGGGGGCACGGCCGAGCAAGTGTTGGTTGGAGCAACCGGCCTGTTGGTGCCGCCGGGGGATGTGCCGGCCCTGGTGACCCAACTGCGCTTTTGCTTGGAAAATCCCGACTTGGTACGGCAAATGGGGGCCAACGGTCGCCAGCGGTACCGGGAGTTTTTCACTTTGGAATCCATGCTGGCCCGCACCGCCGACCTGTATCGCTCGGTTTTGAACCCATGAAAACCGTTTTGTTCGTTAGCAACGGCCACGGCGAAGACCTGAACGGCAGCACGGTGCTGGCGGCCCTGCGCGATCGCTGCCCTGACTGGCATTTTTTGGCGGCTCCCCTGGTTGGAGAAGGTCAAGCCTATCGCAAATTGGGGGTGCCGGTGGTGACCCCCACCCGCAAAATGCCCTCCGGCGGGTTTATCTATATGGACGCTGGCCAACTGTGGCAAGACCTACGGGCGGGCTTGGGAACCCAAACCTGGCAGCAAATTCAAATCCTGCGCCGCCAAAAAGTCGATGGGGTGGTGGCGGTGGGCGATGCCGTGGCGATCGCCGGGGCCCTGCTCACGGGCGCACCTTTTGTCTCGTTTTTGGTCTCGTTGTCCGCTCGCTACACGGGACGTTTGCAGTTGCCCTTTCCCGCTTTGCATTTGTTGCGGCATCGCCGTTGCCGGTTGATTTTGGCGCGGGATGCCTTCACGGCCAAGCTGTTGCAGGAACAACGCTATCCCGCAGAATTTGTGGGGTACCCCATTCTCGATTTGCTGCAGGTAGACCGACCTACGATCCAGCCCCCCCCCGATCGCCCCCTGGTGGCCCTGTTGCCGGGGAGCCGGTTGCCGGAAGCCGCCCACAATTTTGCCCTGTTGTTGCAATTGGTGACCCGGGTGCCATCGCCGATGAGTTTTTGGGCCGCGTTGGTGCCGGCCTTGCACGCCCAGTTGCCGGCGATCGCCCCAGGCTGGCACTGGGATGGCCAAACGTTGCACCAGGAAAACCACGAAATTCACTGCCCGCCGCAAGCCTTTGCCGAAATTTTGACCCGGTGCCATGGGGCGGTGGGCATGGCCGGCACCGCGATCGAACAGGCGGTGGGACTGGGCAAACCCGTGCTGCAAATTCCAGGGGAAGGCCCCCAATTCACCTACCGCTTTGCGGAAGCCCAAATGCGCCTCTTGGGACGATCGGTGCAGACCGTTGGCACCGGCCCTGCCACCCCCGCCACCTTGGCCCTGGCCGCCCAACGCTTGGTGGAAATTTTGGGCGATCGCGACTATTTGGACCGCTGCCCCGCCTGGGGGATCGAAAGCGTGGGCACCCCCGGCGGCACCCAAAGAATTGTGGATCGCCTGACTTGTGTGCTATAGTTAGAAGCCTAGCAAGGGCATATAGCTCAGTGGATAGAGCATCAGATTCCGGTTCTGAGGGTCGGGGGTTCGAATCCCTCTATGCTCGTAAGTTTAGCTAATAATTTAGCTAATGTAGCTGTAAACAACTTGATTGGGACGGGGTGCGGGGGTGGAACCCCTGACTGGGGCGGAGCCCCAAACCCC
>JAAUUG010000200.1 GCA_012031195.1 Oscillatoriales cyanobacterium SM2_1_8 | reverse complement strand
GGTGGGCCACCAGTCGCCCCGCCTCCTGCAAACCGCGCCGCAGCGCCGTGGGCCCCAATCGCCCCGTGGGCTTGAGCTCCGTGAGGGCCCGCAACTGGGCCAAAATTTGCTGCCGGTAGGTCTGCAACTCCCCCTGGCGATCGCGATAAATCTGAACAATGCCCTGCAACACCCGCAAAAAGCCGGGGCGACCGTAGCGAGGCTCCAACGGAAAGTAAGTGCCGCCGTAGAAAGGCACCAGGTCATCCGGCGTTAAAAACAGGTTTAGGGGCCAGCCCCCTTGCTCCCCCATCACCTGCACCGCCTGCATGTACAGGCTGTCCAGATCGGGACGCTCCTCCCGATCCACCTTGATCGCCACAAAATGGGCATTGAGGTAATCCGCCACCGTCGGATCGGAAAAGGCTTCCCCTTCCATCACCGTGCACCAGTGGCAACTGGAATAGCCAATGGAAACAAAAATCGGCCGGTTTTGCCGGCGGGCACCCCCCAGCGCCTCGTCCCCCCAGGGCTGCCAGTGGATCGGGTTGTGGGCGTGCTTGCGCAGGTAGAGGCTCTGGCAATGGGCAAGTTGGTTCACGGCGATCGCCAAACAAAAATTAACGCGGCTGACGACGGTATTGCTGATACGCCGCAAAGAACAACCCGGCAAGGGTAATCCCAATCAATCCCAACACAATCCCCAGCAAAATCGGCTCAATCATGGTTCGGCAAGGTGCGTTTTGTCCTTGCCTATCCTACCCGTCCGGGCCCCCTGCGCCCTGTGTTCCCCAACACATAGATTGGCGATCGCTTCATGGTTTCCTAAACAAGCAGGTACGGTTGTCTTTTTTTGCATGGACAGGTTGGCGCAACCGATCCTATCTATGGGGTCGTGGGCACAAGCCGCAACCTGCTTTTATCTGCAATCCCCCTTGTGTGAGGTAATTTTATGTCTATTTTGACCGAACTGGGACGCCTTTCCATTCCCAGCGGCGCGGAAATCTCTGCTTACGATGCGGCCTCACAGCGGCTGTTCGTGGTGGCTGGAGATATCATTGAGATTCTGAGTTTGACCAATCCTGCGGCCCCCACTTTAGTCGGCACCATCTCGGCGGTCACCTTGGGGGGAGCCCCCAACAGCGTGGCGGTGCGCAACGGTGTGGTGGCGGTGGCGGTGGCCGTCACGCCCAAGACCGATAACGGCAACGTCAAGTTTTTTGACACCAACGGCACCCTGTTGAATATGGTGACGGTGGGCCCCCTCCCGGATATGTTGACGTTTACGCCCGACGGCACCAAGGTGTTGGTCGCCAACGAAGGGGAACCCCTCAACTTCATTCCCGGCACCAACGACCCGGATGGTTCGGTTTCCATCATCAACATCAGCGGCGGTGTAGCGGCTGCCACCGTTACCACGGCCACGTTTACCGCTTTTGATAAGGCAACCTTGCGGGCCCAGGGGGTGCGGATTGACAACCGAGCCGCCACCGCCGCCCAAGACTTGGAACCGGAATACATTGTGGTAACGCCGGATTCCACCACGGCCTATGTGGCCCTCCAGGAAAACAATGCCTTGGCGGTGGTGAACCTGAATACTGCGACGGTCACCAACATTCTGCCCCTCGGCTTGAAGGATCACAGCGTGCCGGGGAACGGGTTGGATGCCAGCGATCGCGACGGGCCCAAAATCAACATTCAAAACTGGCCAGTGTTTGGCATGTACATGCCCGATGCCATTGCCCTGTACACCGTGGGCGGCCAAACTACATCGTCACGGCCAACGAAGGGGATAGCCGCGATGCTCCGGGCTCGGCGGATGACGATGAAATCCGGGTGAGCAGCGGCAGTTATGTCCTCGACCCGACGGTGTTCTCCAATGGCGCCACCCTCAAGCAAGACGCCAATTTGGGCCGTTTAATTGTTTCGCGGGTTGATGGCGATTTGGACAACGACGGCGACATCGATCGCATTCAGGTGTTTGGGGCCCGTTCGTTTTCGATTTGGGATGCCAACGGCAATCAGTTGTTTGACAGCGGCGACGACTTCGAGCAACTCACGGCGGCATTGACCCCAAATTTGTTCAATGCCAACGACGGCAATCCGGGCGACTTCGATACCCGCAGCGACAACAAGGGGCCGGAACCGGAAGGCGTGACGGTGGGCACCGTTGGCAACCGTACCTATGCCTTCATCGGACTGGAGCGCGGTCCCGGCGGCGTTATGGTCTACGACATCACCAACCCCAATGCGGCCCAGTTTGTGCAGTACATCCGCAGCGATTTGGACATTGCGCCCGAGGGGCTACTTTTCGTACCGGCAGCTCAAAGCCCGAACGGCCAGGCATTGCTGGTAGTAACCAGTGAGGAGAGCCGGACGGCAACCGTTTACCAGGTGCGGAATACGCCGGTGCCTCCCCAACTGAGCCGGGCTACCCCCAACGGCGGCCAAATCATTTTGGGTTCCAACGCCGCAGAAGGGTTGTCGGGGGGAGACGGCCCCGATACGATCGCCGGGTTTGCTGGGGACGACACCATTTTGGGCGGTTTGGGCAACGACTCGATCGACGGCGGTTTGGGCAACGATGTGCTGATTGGCGGCGACGGCAACGATACGTTGATTGGTGGGCCGGGTGCCGATACGTTGCAGGGCGGTTTGGGCAACGATGTGTTTGCAATGGCCTCCCCCTTCTTCGGGGTGGACACGATCCAAGACTTTTTGCCGGGCACCGACGTGATTCGGGTATCGGCAACCGGGTTTGGCGGTGGTCTGACCGCTGGGACGTTGGCCGCCAGTCAATTTGTGGCCGGAGCGGCGGCCACCACGGCGGCCCATCGGTTTGTCTACAATGCCGGCGCGCTGTTCTTTGATGCGGACGGCACGGGCCCGATCGCCCAAGTGCAAATTGCGACGTTGACTGGGGCCCCTGTCCTGACCAACGTGGGCATTGTGGTGGGGTAAGTCAGCTCTACCGTGAGCAACGCTGGGGTTCCCCTCCGGGGGAACCTTTGTTTTGGCCGTAAATGGGACAACCGGAGGACGAAAGTCATGCTCCGAGCTTCAGCAGTGATGCTTTGGGCTTCGTCGTTCATGCTCCGATCTTTGGCAGCGATGCTTTGGGCTTCGCCATTCGTGCTCCGAGCTTCGGCAGTCATGTTTTGGGTTTCGACGGTTTATGCTCTGAGCTTCGGCAGCCATGCTTTGGGCTTCGCCATCTATGCTCCGAGCTTTGGCGGTGATGCTTTGGATTTTGCCATCCATGCCCTGGGTTTCGGCGGTGATGCTTTGGGCTTCGCCATCCATGTTCCGAACTTAGGTTGGGGCCCTTTGCCGTTTGAGGGCGCAAGCCCAAAATACCGAATCGGCCACGGTCCAAACCAAGCGTTTGTAGCAAAAATCCGCCACATCCAGAACCAACACCGGGCGATCGCCCCCACCCTTCTTTAGTTTTGCAGGGCCCGAAAAAATCCCTGCAATTGGGCCAACCACGACCGTTGCGGCCCCCGAAACACCCGTTCCAAATCGTCGCTGCTGGGGCGATCGCCAAATTCCGCCAGCACTTGATTTTCAAGCACCGACCACACTTGCCAAGGCCCGCCAAAGGTGCGCAACAGGGCACCGCCCATCACCGGCTGCAATACGTAACAGGGTTCAAACCGATTCAAAAAACGTTCCCGCACCCGCCGCGCCGCCAGACCCACGCCAATTTCGGCGTTTCCAACCGCGGATTGACCAACACAGCCGGGCGATCGCCCACCAACTCCATCAGCTTTTCCAGGCGATCGGTTTCGACGGAACTGGGGGCCACGATCAAGAAAGCTTGGGCTTCGGGGGTGACGGCCAACCGACCTTCGTTGACCCCCCGGGGATTGAGGTTGAGGTCGCTCCATTCCCGTTTGGCCAGGGCGGCCGCTCCGGCATCGGCCAAAATCGGCTGCCAAGTTTCTCCATACTGGGCCCGAAACCCTTCGGCAAAGGGCCGGGCCAAATCCAAAACCTTGGCCTCGTCAAACCGGATATCGACCAACAACCGGTTGCTCCCGGCGGCGATCGCCCCCAGGGTGGCCTGCACGGCCGCGGCCGCCGCTTCTTCGAGGGTTTGGGGCAAGCTCATACGAAAAAACGCCTCCATGCCGGGAATCGAACGGTACATCTCGATGTACTTTTTGGCCGATGTCGTCCAGCTAAAATCGCCGGCCATGCCCCGCTCCTGCAACTTGCGCCAGTAGTCGGGATACTGGTAGCTCTCCCAAGCCCGGATCAAGCCGGTGTAGAGGTCAAGGGGTTCGTAGCGATCGAAGCAAAACCCATTCCCCTCGCCGTTTTTGGGATCGTGGTGCCGTACCGTGTCCACCAGTCCCCCCGTCCGCCGCACAATCGGCACGCAACCGTAGCGCAGGGCAATCATCTGACTGATGCCGCAGGGCTCAAATCGACTGGGCATCAAGAAGGCATCGGCCCCCGCATACACCCGCTGGGCCAACGCCGCGTTGAACAAAATTTGCGCCGACATCCGCCCCGGAAACTGGCTGGCCAATTGCCACATCTGGGTTTCGTAGTAGCGATCGCCCGTGCCCACCACCAAAAACTGGGCATCGGAGTAAGACAAAAACCGCTCCAAAATTTGCACCAACAAATCGAAGCCCTTTTGTTCGACCAACCGGGTCACCATCGCCACCAAGAAGGCATTGGGATTGCGCTGCAAACCGATCTCTTCCTGCAAAGCCAATTTGTTGAAGTGGCGATCGTCCAAGGTTTTGATCGAGTAGGTCTGATCCAAATAGCGATCCACGGCCGGATCAAACCGCTCGGTATCAATGCCGTTGAGAATGCCCCACGGCTTTACAAACGAGAGCAACCCATCCAACCCTTCGCCATAGCTGGGGGTGCAAATCTGCCGGGCATAGGTGGGCGAAACCGTATTCACGCGATCGGCGTAACGAATGCCCCCTTCCATCGCGTTTTTGGCCTGCATGTACCAAGGACACCAGGTGATTTCTTCGAGCCGCCAGCGCCAAGGGCCCTGATAGGCCAAATTGTGGATGGTGAAGACCGTGCCAATATCGGCCGTAGCGTGCATCCACACCGGGATCATGCCCGTGTGCCAGTCGTGGCAGTGAATGAGTTGGGGTTTCCAGTAATTCCACGCCAATTCGGCAACGGCATTGGCAAACAAGGTAAACCGCCAGTCTTCGTCGTCGCCAAAGTAAATTTGTGAAGTGTGGGCAAAGGCTCCGTGCTTGATCAAATACAGCGGCACCGTCGAATCCGGCAGGGTGGTTTCGTACACCTCAAAATCTTGGAACATGGCTTGGCCGCTCCAAACCAATTCCGGGTTCACCACCTTGCCGACCAGCAAACCGTAGTAGGGCAGAACGACCCGCACGTCGTAACCCTGGGCCCGCAAAATTTTGGGCAGGGTCCCCACAACGTCGGCCATGCCTCCCACTTTGGCAAGGGGGGCCGCTTCGGCGGCGGCAAAAAGAATTTTCATGCTGGAATTTCCGGGAATTTGCTCTCGCACTCCCATTTTCCAACATCTCGGGCCCCAGCGCTACTCCATCCGCTGGGTACCCCCCTGGTGGCGCGGCTTCTCAAAACTTCAACTTATATAGCTGTTTTGCATAGCGAAGAGACAAAACAACTCGGGTCGCAGGGGCGAAGCCCCGTATTGGTTCTATTGGACTTTCGTTGGTCAGGAAAAAATTGTGTCAATTTTAATTAAAACAACTATAGCTGTTTTGCATAGCGATGAGACAAGACAGGTCGGGTCGCAGGGGCGAAGCCCCCGACAATGGTTCTATTGGACTTTCGTTGGGCAAGAAAAAGCTGTATCAATTTTTAATTAAAACGACTATAAGTCCTGCGGTCAAATAAAGACAATTTTGGATGGGGGCGATCGCAAGGCTGGCAAAC
>JAAUUG010000199.1 GCA_012031195.1 Oscillatoriales cyanobacterium SM2_1_8 | reverse complement strand
CGTACAGTTTTTTGCCTGTAAATCGTGCAAGCAGATCATTCATGTAATGACTGCCGATCTGCAGATTATAGGCCGGGTATAAAGGCTCGCTGGATCATATCCCAGCCGATATTCGCGTGCGACCAGCCTGGCGGTGGAAGGCAGCACCTGCATCAAGCCGCGCGCATCCGCAACCTCCCCCTCGCCCTCCAATTGCTGGCGGCCGGCGCCACCCGCCTCGGCACCTCCCACACCGCCACCCTCCTCCAAGAATTGACCCAAGCGGCCTCCCAAACTTGATGGCTTCCCCAACCCTGTGGGTGGTGTTCACCACCTTGCCCGATGCGGCGATCGCCCGGACAATTGCCCGCACCCTCGTCCAAGAACATCGCGCGGCCTGCGCCCAAATTTTGCCCCCCATCACCTCGGTCTACGTTTGGGACGACCAACTGCAAGAAGAGACCGAAATCCTGCTGTGGTTGAAAACCACCGCTGACAGGTATCCTGACCTGGCCCAGCGCTTAACGGAATTGCACCCCTACACTACCCCCCAAATCCTGGCGATCGCGGCCAGTGCGGTGCATCCCCCCTACGGACAATGGCTCCAAGCCTGGCTGACGTGACGAGGTTTTTTCTCATTGCCCCCATCCCCTAACCCCTTCCCCCAAGCCGGGAGAAGGGGAACACAGAGGCATTTCAGCTCCCACTCCCAAAATGGGAGAGGGTTTTTGGTGGTCGAATTCCCGTCTTCGCCAAGACCTCACGTCATGGGGAAAGGAAGCACCCAAGGGTTACGGCATTTTGGGCCATAACCGAACCCTGTGCCTCCGGCCCCACCGCCTCAAACCTTGCTGTCCCGTTCCCCAGCCAATTCAAGGGGCGGTTCCCCCGGTACCGGCAACTCCAAACAATAGCCCGCCCCATACACCGTCTTGATGAATCGGGGGCAGCGCGGATCGGGCTCCAACTTTGTGCGCAAATGGCGAATGTGCACCCGAATGGTCTCAATGTCATCGTTGGGCTCGTAACCCCACACCTCTTGCAGAATATCGCTGGGGGATACGGTCTGGCCGTGGCGCTGCAGCAGGCAATGCAACAACTCAAATTCCAAATGGGTGAGTTTGACGGTTTGGCCAAACCATACCGCCTCGAACCGCTCCGGGATCAAGATCAGGCAACTGTAGCTCAAAATTTCGTTGTACTTTGCAGGCGTGGGAATGCGGTTGGTACGCCGCAACAGGGCCCGAATCCGGGCAATCATCTCCTCAATTTCAAAGGGCTTGGTCAGGTAGTCGTCGGCCCCCGCGCTGAACCCATCCACCTTGCTTTGGATTTGCCCCATCGCCGTCAACATCAAAATGGGAATGTCCTTGGTGCGCTCGTCCCGGCGCAAACGCTGGCAAACCGTAAATCCGTCCACCTTCGGCAACATCAAATCCAACACCACCAAATCGGGCTGATTTTGAATCGCCAAAGCCTGACCGCGAATCCCATCGACGGCCCGCTCCACGGTGTACCCCACCTGCTCTAAATTCAGCGCGATCATGTCCGCGATGAGAATGTCGTCGTCAACAATCAGGATTTTGGGCATCGTTCCTCAGGGGTTGACTGAACGTGTCAGCGGTCGGCGTTGATTCAAAGACCCGTCGCACCAGACCCGTCGCACCAGACCCGTCGCACAGAGTGGGCACCGCGCCTGCATCCCTGGAGCATCCGGCAGGAACCTTCCTGGACTACGCCCCGATTACGCCCCGACCGCATCCTCGCTTTTTGTCTTGACGGCACTGCTTGGAAGGGCGCTGTTTGGAAGGGCACTGTCTGGCACAGTACCGATTTGAACCGTACCGATTTGAACCGCACTGCTTTGATTGGATTGCTGGAACGAAATCCAGCTCAAACCAGGGCCTAAAGTTACAAAAATTTGCAATTCTTAAGGCGACACAAACTTTTGTAACTTTTCGCTGCCCCTAGTTTACCGCAAGTTGGGCGAGACGCAGTGGGCTTTGATCGCCGTCCCCTTGGGTGGCGAAGGCCGTCGGCCTGAACTAATATGAAGTTATGTAAAAACGCTTAAAGTAAGGATCGGATATTGTGCAGCCTGCCTCCATGACACCCGTTGCCGACTACTTTGCGCCCGTGCGCGAAGATTTGCGTGGTCTGACGGCCAATTTGAAAAACTTGATTGGGGCCAAGCATCCGATTTTGTATGCGGCGGCCGAGCATTTGTTTGAGGGGAAGGGGAAAGGCTTGCGACCGGCGCTGGTCTTTTTGGCGGCCCGGGCGACGATGCCGGGGGGGGACATCACCCCGCGCCACGGTCGGTTGGCCGAGATTACGGAGATGATCCACACGGCGAGCCTGGTGCACGACGACGTGATCGATGGGGCGGAGGTACGGCGCAATTTGCCGACGGTGAACCATCATTTCGGCAACCGGGTGGCGGTGTTGGCGGGGGATTTTCTGTTTGCCCAGTCGTCGTGGTACTTGGCAAACTTGGACAATTTGGAGGTGGTGAAGCTGTTGGCCCGGGTGATTGCCGATTTTGCCGAGGGAGAAATCCAGCAGAGTTTGACGGCCTACGACACCGGTCTCACGTTTGCGGATTATTTGCAAAAGAGCTTTTACAAAACCGCGTCGTTGATGGCGGGGAGCATGAAGGCGGCCGGGGTGCTCAGCGATTTGCCCCTCAGCCAGTGCGATCGCCTTTACGATTTTGGCAAGCATTTCGGCATTGCTTTTCAGATCGTGGACGATATCCTGGACTTTACGGGGTCTACGGAGAGTTTGGGCAAGCCGGCGGGCTCAGACTTGAAGCAGGGGAATTTGACGGCGCCGGTGTTGTACGCCTTGGCCGACCATCCAGAGTTGGCAACCCACATTGAAGAGGGATTGACGAACCCCGAGGATTTGGCGTTGGTACTGGAGCGGGTGCGTGGCAGCGGCGGCATCGAGCGATCGCGGGAATTGGCCCGTTCCCACAGCCGACTGGCAGCGGAGGCTTTGGCTTGGTTGCCGGTTTCCGAGTGCAAAAATTCGCTGTTGGGGTTGACCGAGTTTATCTTGGAGCGGATGTCTTAGGGTTTTCGCTCCAGGCGGGGCGCTGGCAACCGGTTCCGGCCAAGAACTGGTCTGGCTCCCCTCAAGCGGGGCGATCGCCCACTTCGGCAATTTCGATAATGTTGGCTTCGGGGTCTTTGACCAAAAACTGGAGGGGGCGATCGTTGCGAATTTTGTGGCGAATGCCTCGCATTTGCACCCTCAGCAACACCTGTTCGATGCAATCGCGGTTGAAGCAGACGTGCGATCGCGGTTTTCGGCGCGGCGGGCCCCCGGTACAATGTGCAACTGCGCGTTTTTGTGGAGTTGGTACCACAATTCGGGGCGGTAGCCGCTGGTCGTCCGGGCTTCTTGGGGGAGGTACTGGGCGAACGCTCCGCTGAGGGCCGGCTCGTAACCATAGTATTGAAGCGGAATATCGGCGATCGGCAATTGCAGTTGACCTTCGTAAAACGCCCGGGCCTGTTCCAAGTCTGAGACCAAAATGGTGTGCACTTTGGGAGCGCTGGTCAGAAATAGCCACATGGCTCCGGCATACACACCCAGCAACAGCACCATCATTCCCTGGGTGGAAAAAATGGTATCCAACATGGGCAAACGAGCGATGAATTAAGGTTGGCTCTAGTGTAGCCTATGGGTTTTGGCAACCATGAAGCATTTGGTCACGGGGGGTTCGGGTTTTCTGGGCCGGGCGATCGCCCAAGAACTTTGGCAACGGGGGGAGACGGTGAAAATTTTGGATGTCTGGTGCGATGCCGACCTGCCCCCAGACATTGAATACATCGAATGCGACATTCGCGATCGCGATCGGGTGGAGCGGGCGATGCGGGGCATGGACTTGGTGCACCACAACGTCGCTTTGGTGCCTTTGGCCAAGGCCGGGCGCCAGTTTTGGTCGGTGAACGTGGATGGGGCACGGATTGCGGCCGAAGCGGCGGTGGGGGCCGGGGTCTCGGGGTTTGTGCACATGAGTTCCAGCGCGGTGTTTGGCAACCCGGTCTGTCCGGCGGGGGAAGCAACCCCCCTGCACCCGGTGGAAATTTACGGTCGGGCCAAGCTGGCGGGGGAGCGGGCGGTGCGCGCGATTTGTACGGCGGCGGGGTTGCCGTTGGTGGTGGTGCGGCCCCGTACCATTTTGGGCTCGGGGCGGTTGGGCATTTTCCAAATTTTGTTCGAGTGGATTCGGGAAGGGCGCAACGTCTACACCATTGGCGACGGTCGCATTGATTTCCAGTTTGTGCAGGCCCAAGATTTGCTGGATGCCTACCTGCTGGCGATGGCGCAGCCCGGCACCTACAACATCGGCACCGATCGCTACGGCACCCTCCGCCAGGCCCTGGAGCATTTGATCGGCCATGCCGGCAGCCGCTCGCGGGTCAAGGCGTTGCCGACGGGACTAACCATTGGCACCCTGCGGGCCTTGGATGTGTTGGGGTTGAGTCCGTTGGCCCCGTGGCATTACCTGACCTACCACAAACCGTTTTATTTCGATCTGGAGCCGTTGCACCGGTTGGGATGGCGGGCCCGCTACAGCAACGACGAGATGTTGCAGGAAAGCTACGACTGGTTTTGCGCCCACTATGAACGCCTCCAAGCCGAAAAAGCGCGATCGCCCCACCGCCGCCCGGTCAAAGAAAAGCTGCTGTGGTTGCTGAAGCAGTTTTCCTGAAAACCTGATTTTTGCCGGCCGGGGCCTTGATTTTTCCGACAACCTCCCTAGGATGGGGGCGCGGCGATGAGGGAAGGTATGGGCATTGGCAAAGTTTTGGCGTTGAGCCTGCTGGGGTTGGGTTGGAGTGTGGGGGTGTGGGCCGAACCCTTGCCCGACGATCGCCGGGTGCAGGCCAGCGTGGTTGACCACCAAGGGCGGATTTGGGCGGCCACCTGGCAAGGACTGCGGCAAATTCATCCCGAGGGGGGCGCAGCCACGGCGGTGCGATCGCTGCCCAGCGACACCATTACCAGCTTGCTGATCGATCGCCAAGGCAAATTGTGGGTGGGCACGCCGGTGGGGTTGTACCGCATCGATCCCGATCGCCCCGAAGTGGAAGTGTACGTAATTCACTTGGCTTCCAACCACGTCACCGGTTTGGCGCTGGATCGGGCCGGGTTGATTTGGGTGGGCACCAACCGGGGGCTGGTGCGGTTGAGTCCCCACAACGGCGAAACCTTTGCCCGGCTGGAAGTTCCCGGTCACAGCGTCCAAGCCCTGCAATTCGATCGCCAGGGGCGGCTGTGGGTGGGCACCCTCACCGGGGTTTACCAATTGGATGCGGGCCGGGGCACCTGGTTGGCCCGTTACGAAAACCTGCCGGGCACCGTGGCCCAGACTTTGGCGGTGGACGTGGGCCCCAACCTGTGGGTGGGCACGCCCCAAGGTCTGCTTTCCATCGATACCCAAACCGGTCGCCAAACCCCTCTGCAACAGGACGGCACCAACGTGTTGGCGATCGCCAGCGATAAAAACGGCAAAATTTGGCTGGGGAGCGATCGAGGGCTGGAGCGGCTAGACCCCAAAACCGGGGCGATCGAGGCCCGCGCCCAAAACCTGCCGGCGGGCCGCATTCAACACCTGCGGTGGCGATCGGAACGGCTCCTGGTCGGTACCAGCGGCGGTTTGGGCCTGCTGAATCCCTATCAACTCACCGCCGGTCAAGCCAAAACCGTCCCCCTGTACACCCCGCAACTGGCCCGCAATTAAGGCATGTTGATATAGTTAATTTAATTAAAAGTGGCACGACCACGGTTGTTTTGATTGCCTTTACTCCCCTCTCCCTTCCTGGGAGAGGGGGCTGGGGGGTGAGGGCGAGGGTTGTCGCAAACACATTTGAAATGACCATATAGTCATTTTAATTAAAATTGACACGGTTTTCCCTGCCCAA
>JAAUUG010000198.1 GCA_012031195.1 Oscillatoriales cyanobacterium SM2_1_8 | reverse complement strand
GATCTGGGTTGGCGGGGTGGCTGCTCCCCTCTTGACCTCACCCAAGCCTGGGCGGCCCGCATCCCGGTGCCCTTGATCCCCCGGCTGCTGGATCGGGCCAGCGTTGGGGCCATGGTCGGGGTGGCCTTGGCGTTGGCGGGCCCGGCGATCGCCGTGTTTGCCCTGTCTTGGCCCCATCGCCCCTTGGTGGAAGCCCGGACCCTGGCCACCGCCGTGGTGGTGGTGGGCACGATCGCGTTGGCTTTGGCCGAGCCCCATCGCAGCGTGTTTCGCCGACCGGAACGGTGGTTGATGGGGGCGATCGTGCTCGGCGGATTTCTGGGGCAAACCTACGGCGGCGATGCCTTGGGCGCGGTTCCCCTCTCCCCCCGGTCTTGGGCTGTCGCCCTGCTGGCGGGCAGTTGTCCGTTTTGGGTGCGCGAAGCTAATTCCAACGCTGCCGCAACCGCAACCGCTGCCAATTCCGGCGGGCCCCTGACAAATTCGCCGCCGGATTAGACGACGGTGCCACCGGTGTGGGGTTGTAGGGGCGATTCGGCAACCCGGCTTGGGCCATCACTTCGTCGATCGCCTGAATCCGATCGGGAATCGGTGGGTGGGTGCTCAAAAAAGCCGGCACCTGCCCCCGCGACATCCCCTGCAATTTCTGCAGAAAAGCCCCCATGGCCCGGGGATTGTAGCCAGCCCGAGCCAAATTGAGGGTGCCCCGCCGGTCGGCATCAAACTCAAACTCCCGGCTGCGGGGCAACCGCAACGCCAAATTTACCCCCAACCCCACCAAGCGATCGCGATCCAAACCCGCCGCCGTCGCAATCCCCTGGGCGATCGACATCTGCTGCATCTGCTCCAGGGCGTGCCGACCGGCAATGTGACCAATTTCGTGGGCAATTACCGCCGCCACCTGATCGCGATCGTCCGCCGCATCCAAAATCCCCTCGTGGACGTACACAAACCCCCCCATCGTGGCAAAGGCGTTCACTTCCCGATCCGCCACCAACTGAAAGGTGTAGGGAAGATTCGGGCGATCGCTCGCGGCCACCAATTCCCGACCGATTTCTGCGATCAGGCGCTGGGCTTCCCGATCCGAGCTGATGCGCACTTCCTGCTTGATTTGTTGGTCGATGTTGCGCCCCAACCCCACTTCCTGATCGGGCGAGAGGTTGGCCAGTTGCACCCCCTGAATCACCGAAGGCACCGCCCGCAGCAAATCCTGCCAAGAAATGGCCAAACTGGCCGACGGCATGGCGATCGCCAGCCAACAGGTTAACCCCGCCACCAACCCCCATCGCATCCACTTTCCAATCGAACCCATGGCTTTGTCCCCAAATGGCCTCTGCATTGCGTAGGTGTTGTGATGGTCGGGATTGGCCAAAGGTTCCCTCTCCAATTCGCGGTTACGAAGCCTTAGGGGAAGTCAACGGGGCAAAAGGTTGCAATTGCACGTATTCCAGGAGGTGGAGGGGCACCGCCAAATCCACGATCGCCTCCGGGGCCGGCTGCCGATCCAAGTCTACCGACCGCACCACGCCAATGGGAATGCCTTGGGGAAACAAACTGCTGTAGGGGGATGTGGCCACAATGTCGCCGGGGCGCACGTCGGGATCGCGGGCAAAGAAAGACAAGACGGCGGTGTTTTGTTCCCGCCCCCGCAACATCCCTGGGTAACGGCTGCGGCTGACGATCGCCCCCACTTGGCTCCCCGGATCGCTGATCAACAGCACCCGGCTGGTGGTGGGAAACACCTCCGTGACGCGCCCCACCAAACCGCCCGGGCCCACCGCCACAAACCCCGGCTTTACCCCGTGTTGCTGCCCCCGATCCACCAACACCACCTGCCACCAGGCATCGGCTCCCCGACCCACCACCGCCCCCCACGTGCCCCCCCGACTCATGGTGGGCTGCCGCTCCAACAACCGCTTCAGTTGCCGGTTTCGTTTTCCATCTCGGTGATGCGGTACTGCAGCTCCCGCGTCCGCGCATCCGTCAACACCTCTTCCCGTGGGGCACCGATTGCCAAAACATCTGCCACAGGCGGTAACTTTCGACCAACGCCAGACCTTGGGTTTGCCGCAACCAGGCCGCCGCCACCAGGCCGCCGAGCCCGATCAGCATCACCCGATGATGCCGCCCCCACCACTGCTGCGCTGCGATCCACATGCCTGCCTAGGACACCATGCTCAGTTTGGTCAACACCCGGCTGAGGTTTTTGTAGTCCTCCAACACCCGACCCGCCCCCAACACCACGCAGTTCAACGGCGCCGGCGCAATGTGGGTGACAATGCCCGTTTCGTGGGCCAGCAACGTGTCAATGCCCTTGAGCAGGGCGCCGCCCCCCGCCAACACAATCCCCCGCTCGATGATGTCCGCCGCCAACTCCGGCGGGGTTTTCTCCAGGGTGCGCTTCACCGCTTCCACAATCACCGACAGCGGCTCTTCCATGCTCTCCCGGATTTCCCCAGCTTTGATCGTGACCGTGCGCGGCAACCCCGACAACAGGTGCAAGCCCCGCACCTCCATCGCCGTGTTGTCCTCGTCTCCGGGATAGGCCGACCCGATCTTGATTTTGATTTCTTCGGAGGTGCGATCGCCCACCGCCAAGTTGTGCACCCGCTTCATGTAGGTTTGAATGGCTTCGCTGAGCTCGTTGCCCGCCACCCGCACCGATTCGCTCTTGACAATCCCCTGCAAACTCATCACCGCCACTTCGGTGGTGCCGCCGCCAATGTCCACAATCATGTTGCCCGTTGCCTCGGCCACCGGCAACCCGGCGCCAATGGCCGCTGCCAGGGGTTCATCGATCAAAAACACCTCGCTGGCCCCGGCCTTGCGGGCCGCCTCCATCACCGCTCTTCGCTCCACATCGGTGACGCCGCTGGGAATGCCGATGGCAATGTGGGGATTGAAAATGCCTTTCTTTACCCGTTTGATGAACGAGCGCAACATCATTTCCGCCGCCCCAAAGTCGGCGATCACCCCATCCCGCAACGGCCGCACCGCTTCGATGTCTTCGGGGGTACGCCCAATCATTTTGTTGGCTTCGAGACCCACGGCGTACACGGTTTTGTCACGCTTGTCGATCGCCACCACCGACGGCTCTTGCAGGACAATGCCGTGACCCGAGACATACACCACCGTGTTGGCGGTGCCCAAGTCTATGCCAATGTCGCGGGAAAAGTGTCGTAGAAGTCCCACCGTGATTCTGTTGGAGGTACAGCGGCAATTCTATTACGATTTGTACGCTTTCGGCCGGCCGGTTTGCCGCCCCCGGCCCCAAACACGCTATGATACAAAAGTTTACAATGCAACCGCACCACGGGGGAGAGCATGACGGCGATCGAGAGGGCGATCGAGGGGTCGGTCGCGGCGGCGGGGGGGGACGATCCAAGCCGGTTTGACTGGCAGGAGGCCTGGTATCCGGTGGCCTATCTGCGGGATTTGGCGAAGGGGCAGCCCACGGCGTTTACGTTGTTGGGGGAAGATTTGGTGATTTGGTGGGATGGGCAGGCCTGGCGGGCCTTTGCCGATCGCTGTCCCCACCGGTTGGCGCGGTTGTCGGAGGGGCGGATTGCCGAGGACGGGTTGTTGGAGTGTCCGTACCACGGCTGGGCCTTTCAGGGGGACGGCACCTGCGATCGCATTCCCCAGCAGGTAGAGGGGGGCACAGCCCATCTTTCCCAACGGGCCTGTGCGCGGGCCTATGGCCACGGCGACGGGGCAGGGGATGTTGTTTGTGTACGGGGCGATCGCGAGCGGGCGGCCCGGGTGCCGTTGCCTTTGGTGGAGCCGGTGGGGGATTTTGTGACGGAGCCGCCGGGCTGGACGTTGTTCGATACCTTTCGGGATGTGCCCTACGATGCCCTGACGCTGTTGGAAAACGTTTTGGATCCCAGCCATTTGCCCTTTACCCATCACCGTTCGGTGGGCAACCGCAGCAATGCCGGGCCGGTGGAGTTGGAGTTGCAGGCCCACGATCGCCAGGGTTTGCCGGGTTTGGCGAGGCCCGCCGGGCAAGTTGGGCAGCCAGTCCACGCGGTTTGTCGCGCCCTGTTTGATGTGGCATGACCTCACCTCGAAGCAGTTGGGGCGCACCCTGACGGTGGTTTACGCCACGCCCACGGGCAAGGGAACCTGTCGGTTGTTTGCCCGGTTTCCGTTTCAGTTTGCCAGCCCGATTCCGGCGTTGTTTGTGCGCCTTTCGCCGCGCTGGTACAGCCATTTGGGGCAAAACGGGGTGTTGGAGGACGATCAGATTTTCTTGCATCACCAGGAGCGGTATTTGGCGGCAGCCGGGGGCAGCGATCGCTTTGCCAAGGCGTTTTATTTGCCGACCCGGGCGGACTTTTTTGTGACGGCGTTGCGGCAGTGGGTGAACGATTTTGCCGGCGAGCCTTTCCCGGCCGGGGAATTTCCGGCCAGCCCCCCCCGCGATCGGTTGTTGGAGCGGTACCGTTCCCACACCCAACATTGCCGCAGTTGCCGCGGGGCCTTGCAAAACATCGAACGGCTCCGGGTGGGGGCGATCGCCCTGGGTTTGGCCGCGTTGGCGGTCTATCCGGGGACAGGTTCGTTGTGGGGGATCGGCGGCGTGACCTTGGCGGCGATCGCCTGGTACCAACTGGGGCAATTGGCGAAACAGTTTCGGGAGGGACGGGCCGTGCCTCCCCGCAATCGGTAGGGAGCGCTGATGGCGCTTTGCGGGCACGGCTTGTGGGTGAAATGCCTCCCCGCAATCGGTAGGGAGCGCTACCCCCATCCAGTAAGCTAGACCTTGGTGCGATCGCAGTTCTATGGCCAACCACAAGACCAACCACAGGGCCCCGGCGGGATGGCTCGGGCGCGATCGCTGCGGGATTTGTTGGTGTTGCCCTTGGCGGTGGCGTTGCCGGTGGCGATCGGGGCGATCGGCTATGTCACTTACACCAGTGCGGCGCGATCGGTGGCGGTGCTGGGGAACCGACTGTTGATGGAAACCGCCCTGCGGGTGAACCAGCACCTGACCCAATACCTGACCCTCCCCCACCAGCTCACGGAACTCAACCTCAAGGCGGCGGATCAAGGGATCCTGGTGCCGACGGATCTGACGACCATGGGTCGGGTGTTCTGGGCCCAGCAACAAATTTTCCAGGTGAGCTACGTCAATTTTGGCGGTGTGAACCGGGAATTTATTGGGGCAGGGGTCAACCCCGGCGGGAAAGTCACCATCGATGAAGTGAAGGCGCCGGATGTGGGGCGTCTGGTTTCCTACCAAGCAGATGCCGTTGGCAACCGACTGGCGGTGGACGAAGCCATTCCCGTCACCCCCCTGGATGCCGAGTGGTACACCGAAGCGGTGAAGTGGCAGGAACCCCGTTGGACTTCCATCTACGCTTGGAACGACGATCGCCGGGTGTTGGCAATTTCGGCCAGTGCCCCCTACGTGGATCGCCAGGGCAAGTTTTTGGGGGTTTTCGGTGTTGATTTGCTGTTGGAGGACATCGCCCGGTTTCTGGGCAGCCTGGAGGTCAGCCCCAACGGCCGGGTATTTGTGATGGAGCCGTCGGGGTTGTTGGTGGCCAGCTCGGGGTCTTTGCCGGTGTACCGACTGCAGCCCGACGGTGCGGGGCAAGCGGCGGTGCGGTTGGCGGTTTCCGACTACGGCGATCCGTTGATTCGGGGGACAGGGCAGATGTTGGCGGTTCAGTACCCCGACTGGGAGAACATTGTGGCTCCCGCGCAGTTTCAGGGGCAGGTGGCGGGCGAAACGGTGTTGGTGCGGGTCACCCCCTTCACCGATCCCTACGGTTTGCATTGGCTGGCGGTGGTGGTGGTGCCCGCCCGGGATTTGATGGGTTCCATCCCTCAAATTTGGGCGGTGGCTGTGGGGGTGGGCAGTCTGACCACGGGGCTGGCGGTGGTTTTGGGGTGGGCGAGTCGCCGGTCGGAT